>CAIMDX010000081.1 GCA_903839905.1 uncultured bacterium | reverse complement strand
TGATTTGCTGGATGAAAAATTACAAGAATTAAATCCCGCGGATGTGCTGCCAAAAGGCGTCAACAAAAGGACAATAGTTGTCCACGATCCGAAAAAACTGGCCAAGGTTTTAACTGAAATAATAGATTATCCCGTTTAAAAACTGGTCAAGGCCCGCTTCGCCAGACCGTAGCTTTAGCGAAGGCTGGGGCTTCTGGCAGATTTTTAAAGATTATGCGCATAGTTTTGGATTTTGACCATACTTTGTACTCAACCAAGAGCCTTTATGAAGCTATAAAAGCGGCTTTTGGCAATTTAGGCGTGGACGAGAAATTATTCCAGCAAACTTTTCAATTATCCAAAGGCACGGGCAGGGATTACAAGCCGGCCAGGCAGATAAGGATGATTTCAAAAAAGATCGGCGTTAAAGAGGTCAGATTGCAAAAAGAATTTAATAAGATTTTAAAAATTTCCCCGAAATTTTTTTATCCGGACACTATTGAATTTTTGAAAAAGCATCAGAAAAAAGACGAGTTTTTTATGCTGTCTTACGGCGAGGAGAAATTCCAAAAGCAAAAAGTGGATTCGGCCAAGATCAATAAGTATTTCAAGAAAATAAAAATTACCCGCGATATAGGAAAATCCAAGCCGTTTAAAGTATTTTTAAGTAAGAGTGATTCCGTTTTGTTCGTGGAAGATAATCCGCAAGCCCTTTTTGAAGTTAAAAAAGCTTATCCGCAGGTGATCACGGCACGGATTAGAAGAGGGGAAGGCAAATACATCGCCGCGCCGGACAACAAATATATAGACTTTCAAATAAAAAACCTCCAAGGGTTGGAGGAAATCATTCAAAATAGGCATTTTAGGCATTAATGTGCCGGAATGTACAAATCTTCTCTAATTTCTCAAGGAAAATAAATTGCTATTCATTCGGCTGATTTTTTTGAATAACTTCAAAATATTTTTTATTTATTTTTTTATGGCGCTAGATGTGGATAACTTTTTTTGATTTTCTATTTTTGTTCTATTATAATTAATATATAAAAAATAAGCAAAGTGTCCGAAAATATATGCTGACAAGGCGCCAAAAAGAAATCCTTGAATTTGTAGAAATTTATACGAAAAAGAAAGGATATTCTCCTTCGTTTGAGGAAATTAGAAAGAGGCTTAAGCTCGCTTCTGTTTCAACTGTTCATTTTCATATTTCAAAACTCAAAGAAGGCGGTTATTTAGGGAAAACAGAAAATAAAGCTCGCGCCATTAGCGTTGCGTCTAATGATCCAATGGTCAAAATTCCGCTTTTGGGAACTATAGCCGCCGGGGAGCCCATAGAGGCAATCCGCCAAAACGAATTTATTGCTGTTCCCAAAACAAAATTACCTAGCAGCGGTAATATTTACGCTTTGCGCGTGGCAGGGAACAGTATGATTGATGAAAATATCAAAGACGGAGATATCGTCCTGGTAAAACAGCAGGATGTTGCAGAGGATAGAAAAGGGCCGCTTGTTTTAGTGTATGACTATGAAGCAAGACTGAGGAGATTTATTAGAAAACAGAAACGGATAGAGTTGCAGACAAATAAAAAAAGGCTGGCTAGAAAAAAGTGTCCTGTATGCGAGCAGAAAGAAGATTCAGATGGACGATGTGGATGCACCAATCAAGACGCTTGGTGATTTTCAACAAGCGTCTCATTTAAGTTATTTTCACTAATCTTCTATAAAATAATCGGAATCAATTTTTTTGATATCGTAACTGATTATCTTTGATACACCTATATCGCCGTCAATCATAAAATGCGCTAACATTTCTCCATCAATAAGAATTACTCTATGGGGGATATTTTTTACATATTCCTTTGCGTCATTGGTAAAACGCG
>CAIMDX010000080.1 GCA_903839905.1 uncultured bacterium | reverse complement strand
TCCCAAACCCCAATGTCCAAATCCCAAATAAATCCCAATTTCCAAAAACCCTGCCTGCAGGCAGGCAAAAACGAACGATTTGGTCATTGGGGTTTGGTCATTGGGATTTCATTAGGTCAATTAGAAATTAGATATTAGAAATTTAAAGTTTATGTTCTATCAGTGCCCAAAATGCAAAAAAATATGGCAGTACCCGATTGAAAAATGTCCGGACTGTTTTGAGTTGCTGGAAAGAATGGCGAGCCTTGAAATAAAAGTTTCCGCTGTTTCCAAGATCAGCGTGCCTTCGCTGGCCCACCCAAAAATCCCTTATTTCACCATGGTACTGGAAGACGAATCAGGCAATAAGTGGGCGCAAAAAAGCTTCAAAGAATATCAGGCCGGAGAAAAATTTTCTTATGCAGTTTCAAAATATCCAAATGCCGTAGCAATCTGGCGCATCAAATATGACCTAACGGAAACTATTGAAAAATTAATTGATCTGCTTGGCGGGCTGGACATAAAATCTGAAACGAAAATATTAATCCTGCCAACTTTGAATTCCCCCAAGCATCCTTATTTCGGAGAGAATATCACTCCGGAATTTTTGGAACAAACCATCCAATATCTAATAAGCCGCGGGGCCAAAAAAGAAAATATCCAGGTCGTTGGCCAAAGCTTCAACGATTTTGCGATTGAAGCTTGCGTCCAAAAATCCGGACTGCTCAATGTCTGCTTAAAATATAATATTGTACCGCTTAATCTGGCAAAAAACGCTTTTGCTAAAAAAGGCGATTTGGAGATTTCTGAAAGTATTTTCTCAACCGATTTGGCCATTAACCTCGCTGCGCTTAAAGTCGGGCAGGCCTGCGCTTCCGAAAATCTATTCAAGATTTTAAAAAAGGAAAATTACTTGGGATTAAAATATCTTTACGGCCAAAAAGAAATTTTCAAAAAGATGGAAGCTGCTTTGCCGAAAATTTTAACCATAGCCGAAGCCGACCGCGTACAAACTCCGGAAAAATTCATAAGCTTTCTGGGGCTGGCGCTGGCGGGATATAGCTCTCTTAATATAGATGCCGTTTTCAACCAGCTTCGCCCGGCCAAAGCTTTGCCAGAAATCTTGTCGGATGTTAAAATCGGAGAGGTTCCAATTGCCGGCCGCGCGATTGACGAGGCCCAATTTGATAACAAAAACATTTAACCGTTTAACAAATCATGAAAAACAAAATTGTTTTGATAACCGGATCTTCGCAGGGGATAGGCAAAGCGATCGCTTTAAAGTTCGCCTCGCTTGGCGCGCAAATTGCGCTTAACGACATTCCCAGCCAGGAAGAAAATTTGAAAATCGCCAAGTCGGAGATAGAAAAGCTCGGAGCCAGAGCCGAATATTTTTTGGCCGATGTTTCCAAGTTTGACGAAGTTGAAAAAATGATGGCCGGCGTCAAAGAAAAATTCAACGGCTTGGATGTCTTGATTAATAATGCCGGTATTGCCAAAGATAGGACATTGGCAAAAATGACCGTGGAAGAATGGCAAAAGGTTATTGATATAAACTTAACCAGCGTGTTCAACTGTTCCAAATCAGCCTTACCTTTGCTTATCCCCAACCAGGGGAATATAGTCAGCCTTTCATCAATAGTCGGCCAGAAAGGAAATTTCGGACAGACTAATTACGCCGCATCCAAAGCAGGCATCATCGGATTTACCAAAGCACTTTCTAAAGAAGTCGGACGGTTCGGCGTCAGAGTTAATGCAGTCGCTCCGGGGTTCATTGAAACAAAAATGGCAGAAGCAATTCCCGACCAAATGAAGGCCACCATCAAACAATTGACTTCACTGGGACGATTTGGCAAACCAGAAGAAGTAGCCAACGCGATTGCCTTTCTTGCTTCGCCAGATGCTAGTTTTATTACGGGGGTCATCTTAAACATTGACGGCGGGCTAGCAATCTAGCAAATTTTCAATTTTCAAATCACAATTTACCTGCCTACCGGCAGGCAGGCAATGAATTTTCAACGATTCAATTTCCAAAAGCAAAAATTGAAAATTGAGAAATTGAAACATCCATTGAAAATTGAAAATTGTATTTTGAAAATTATATAAGATTATTCGAAGATTAAATAATAAATAATAATTCCAAAAAATCAAACAACGAATAGCAAATAAATGGCCGGAGCTCAAAACATAAAATTTAGATTTTGAGCTTGGGATTTTATTTGACATTAGGATTTTGAAATTTGGATTTAAGCAAATGTTAGTGATAAACCAAAAACAGGTCAAAAAACTTATTCCTTTAAGCAGTATCAAAATTATCATCAAGGCTGTTGAAAATGCTTTTGGCGATTACGGACGGGAGCTGGTGCAAATGCCCTGCAAGCAATATCTTTATTTCACCGAAAATAACGGCGACTTAAGGGTTATGCCTTCTTATTCTTCGGTCTTGAAAATGGCCGGAACCAAAATAGTCAATGTCCATCCCGATAATCCTAAAAAAGGATTGCTGACCGTTATGGCCAGCATCATGTTAAATGATCCCAAAACCGGCATGCCGGTAGCAATAATGGACGGAAGCTATATCACTGCCATGAGGACCGGAGCTGCCGGAGCGGTTGCGGCTAAATATCTGGCCCGCGAAGACGCTTCCACTTTCGGAGTGGTAGGAGCTGGAATCCAAGCAATCTATCAAATAGCCGCCACTTCTAAAGTACGCAAGCTAAAAGATATCGCTGTTTTTGACCCCAACAAAAAAGCTGTTGATAACCTGATCAAAATTTTAGCCAAAGAAGGAATAAAGGTTCGTGCGGCTGCCAGCATTGAGGAAGTCTGCGGAATGGATATTGTGACAACAACCACTCCGGTTAGAAAACCGATCGTCAAAAAAGAATGGATAAAACCGGGAACTCATATCAACGCTATCGGCGCCGATGCCGAGGGCAAAGAGGAACTGGAGCCGGAAATATTAAAAAATGCCAAAATTATAATTGACGACTGGGCTCAAGCCAGCCATTCCGGAGAGATCAATGTTCCAGTCCATCAAGGCTTAATCACTAAAGACGATATTTTCGCCGGATTAGGCGAAATTGTAGCCGGCAAAAAACAAGGAAGAACCAACGCCGAAGAAATAACTATGTTTGATTCCACCGGACTCGGCCTCCAAGACCTTTACACCGCCGCCGAAGTATTGAAATTAGCTAAGAAGCAAGGGGTGGGAAAAGAAATAGAACTCATCTAAGTGCAAATGCAAAACGAAAAGCGTAAAATAATACGCAATAATTTTCAATTTTCAAATCACAATTTACAATGAATGCTTCAAACCTCTATCCGGACTCCAGCATCGTCATTGAAACATTGGAACATTGTAATTTCATTGCCTGCCTGCCGGTAGGCAGGGAGATTGAAAATTGTAGTTTGAAAATTAATTAAGAATGTTATATTCCAAAGACCAAATCAAAAAAATCATTCCTTACGACGACCCCTTTCTTTGGGTTGATGAGATTGAAAAGATAGAAGGCGATACTATTTTCGGTTTCAAACAAACCTCTCCCCAAGACCCGTATTTCAAAGGGCATTTCGTTGATTTCCCAATCATGCCAGGCGTGCTGGTGGTGGAAGGGCTTGCCCAAACCGGAACTCTTTTGTTGCGGGAAAGGCTTGGCAGCGGACACCAGCAAAAACATATCCTGGCTTATCAGGTGAGAAGCGCTATTTTTTATTCGCCGATACTTCCAGGGGACAGAATAAAATACAAAGTCCGATTGCTCGGCATATACGGCTCTAAGATCGCCAATTTTGTAGGAGAGGCTTTCGTAGCAGATACTTTAAAATGCGAGCTAAGATTTTCAGCAGCCATTATGGATAAAAAAGAAATGCAAGAAAAATTCCTGGCCAACAGGGCTGATTCCCAGCCGGAAAAGAAAAAACTGTTTGAGCTCCCGGCGCTAAAAGTAGGCAACTTTATCGCAAAGCTCCCGATCATCCAAGGAGGAATGGCTGTCCGCGTTTCGCTTCATAAATTGGCAGGCAATGTCGCCAAAGAAGGCGGCGTAGGAATAATCGCCGTTTCAGGGATGAAAGATCCTCAAGAAGTGAAAGACGAAATTAAAAAGGCGCGGGCCATCGCCGGACCCAACGGAATAATCGGCATCAATATAATGGGAGTCCTTGGACAATTCAAACAACTCGTTAATGCCGCAATTGAAGAAAAAGTAGATCTTATCATCCAAGGAGCGGGATTCCGCACCGATATTTTTGAAATGACCAAAGAACATTCCATTCCCGTTTTCGCTATGGCTTCTTCGGCAAAGGTGGCAAAAAAAGCAGAAGATGCCGGAGCATCGGCTATTGTTGTTGAAGGCTGCGATGCCGGAGGCCATTTGGGATTTCCAAAAGGCCATCCTTTCCGAAAAACCATTGACATCATAAAGGAAACTGTTAAAGAAGTGAAAATACCGGTTATCGCCGCCGGGGGCATTTTTGACGGAAAAGATATCGTGGAAATGCTAAGAGCCGGAGCAAAAGGAGTGCAGATAGCGACTCGTTTCGTTTCAACTGAAGAATGCGATGCTGACATTAAATTTAAAGAGGCGCACCTTAATGCTAAGCAAGAAGACATCGTTCTCATTCATTCTCCGGTCGGTTTGCCCGGTCGCGCGGTCAAAACCCCTTTTGTTGAAAAACTTTTAAAAGGAACTGCGCCTAAACCCGATCCGGCTGAATGCGAAGGCTGCATCGGTCCTGTTTGCGACAAAAGTTATTGCATCCTGAAAGCGCTGGAAAACGCCCGAAAAGGCGATCTGGAAAACGGCCTGGTCTTTGCCGGAGCCAATGTATGGCGGGTCAATAAAATGACAACGGTCAAAGAGCTTATTAAAGAGTTAACCGAGGAAGCGAACGAGATACTGGCCAAAGAGCCACTCACCGCCTAAAAATCCCAAATCCCAATGTCTAAAGCCCAACCAAGCTCCAATGACCAAAACCCCAAACGAATTGGTCATTGGGATTTAAGATTTAGTTGGGCTTTGGGATTTGGTCATTGGGGTTTATAAATTTGATTAGAAATTATTAATTAAAAATTAGAAATATGTCTTTTGAGGATAATAAGCTGACAAAATTATTGGGCATTGAGTATCCCATCATCCAGGGCGGCATGGCTGGCATTTCTGAATCAAGAATGGTTTCAGCTGTTTCCAATGCCGGAGGACTGGGCACTATCGGCGCGGGATTGATGCCGGCTTCTTGGGTGGAACAGGAAATCCAAAAAACCCGCTAGCTGACTTCAAAGCCTTTTGCCGTAAATCTTTTTATGCAAAACCAAAAGGTTGAAGAAATAGTCAAGGTTATCATTAAAAACAAGGTTCCAATCGTCTTCATCGGCGGAGGCAATCCAATGCTGGTTATGCCTTATTTAAAAAGCGCTGGCATTAAAACGATCCCTGTTGTTCCTTCTCCCAGGCTCGCCAAAAAAATGGAAGAAAACGATGCTGATGCCGTAGTTGTTGAGGGAATAGAATCAGGAGGGCATCTTGGCCCCAACACCTCGTTTTGCTTGATCCCGCAAACAGCAGAACTGGTAAAAAAAATTCCGGTCATTGCCGCCGGAGGCATTTTTGACGGCCAAACCGCAGTAGCGGCAATGGCTGCCGGAGCCGACGGCGTCCAAATAGGCACCCGCTTTTTAGCCACTCCTGAATGCATCGTCTCGCAAAGCTACAAACAAAAAATCATAGACTCTTCAGCCGATGACATTGAAGTCGTTTTGGCTTTTACCGGCCACCCTTTGCGCGTGATCAAAAACAAATGGTCTGAAGATATGAAAAAGCTGGAAACAAAAAATGTTTTTCCCGAAGAATTGAACGCGGGAAAAATTGCTGGATCTTTGGGCGGAGAAAATGTTGATAATATCCCTCTTTTGGCCGGGCTCTGCGCCGCCAGCATTAAAGACATAAAATCTTGCCAAGAAATCATTGAAGAGATTGCTGACTCTTTAAAAAAATATGAACAAAACCGAATCAACAATCCTTAAGGTGCTGCTAAACCCCCTGATCGGCCAATTGCTTATAAAAAAAGTGAGCGGTTTGGAAAATCTTCCAAAGGGAAATTTCATTTTAGCCGCAAACCACCAAAGCAATTTGGACCATTTCATCGCCGGATTTTCTGTTTGCATGCCCAGAAGCTTCAAATTTATAGGGCAAGTGGACGGGCACAAGGGATTGAATAAATTGCTGGTTAATCTATTTTATGGTTTTTGCGGAACTATTCCCTTGGACCGAAACGACGGCGAATCTAAAAAAACAGCTATCAAAAAAGCGGTGGAAGCTTTAAAAAACGGCTATATCGTCGGAATTTATCCCGAAGGCACGCGTACTCGCAACGGCGAACTGGGAGAAGCTAAACCGGGAGTGGCTAAAATATTTTTGGGAAGCGGAGCGCCGATCGTTCCGGTATCAATCAAAGGAACTTTTGAATTATTTCCTCCTCGCGGAAAATTGAAAATAAAACGCATAGTAGAGGTCAAAGTCGGACGGCCTATTTATTTTAAAAAAGAATTCAAGGCCGCCCAAAATTTATCTTACCAATCCGAAAAATATAAAAAACTTTGCCAGGAAATATCCGATAAGGTAATGGCAAACATTTCCGATTTAAGAAAAGAATAATCTATGGCAAAAATAAAAAAAATATTGATCGCTAACAGGGGAGAGGTAGCCTTGCGGATCATCCGGACCTGCAAAGAAATGGGCATTAAAACGGTTGCCCTTTGCCCCATGTCAGGCCAGGAAAAATTCTTTTTGGAAACCAAATTGGCTGATGAATTTCGTTTTTTAAACAAAGAAGGAGCCCAAGGATATCTGGATGCCAAAAAGATCATTGAGATAGCGAAAGAAGCAAAAGCTGACGCCATCCACCCGGGCTACGGCTTCCTTTCCGAAAATTGGAAATTCGCCGAACTTTGCCAAAAAAACAAAATAAAATTCATCGGACCGAGCCCGAAGATTTTGAAAATTTTTGAAGATAAAATTGAAGCCAAAAAATTCGCCAAACTCGCGGGCCTGCCCACTTTGCCAGCCAGCACCGGATCAATCAAGACCCAAAAAGATCTTCTGAAATGGGCGGAAAAAATCGGCTCTCCTTTTGTTCTCAAGGCCCAGCGCGGCGGAGGCGGGATCGGCATAAGAATTGTCGGCGGAGAGATCACTCTAAACGAAATTTCTTCCATCTCTTCCGATATCCAAAGACAGATGTCGGTTTCTTTCGCTGACGCCGATTTCTTTTTGGAAAAATATCTGGCCGAAGCCAAGCATATTGAATTTCAAATCTTAGGCGATGGAAAAAATGTCGTCCACTTGGGGGAAAGGGAATGCACTATCCAAAGAAGATTCCAAAAATTGCTGGAAGAAGCTCCTTCGTCTTTTCTTGATGAAAAATTGCGGAATAAAATGGGAAGCTTGGCAGTCAATCTCATCAAAAAATTAAAATATAAGGGTGCGGCCACTGTGGAATTTTTGATAGACAAAAACAAGAATTTTTATTTTATGGAAGTTAACCCGCGGCTCCAAGTTGAACACCCGATTACCGAAGCCATTACCGGAATTGACATCGTGGCCCAACAAATAAAGATCAGCCAGGGCGAAGCATTGGATTTTGAGCAAAAAGACATTCGCTTGAACGGCTGGGCAATAGAAGCCAGAATCAACGCCGAAGATCCCCAAAAAAAATTCCAACCCGGACCGGGCACAGTGCAAAAATATCTGCCACCTGGAGGCCAAGGAATTTTTATGCACACTTTTTTGCAGCCAGGGCAGAAGATCTATCCTTATTTTGACTCAATGCTGGCCAAGCTGATTGCCTGCGGTAAAACCCGCCAAGAAGCTATTTCCAGGCTTAACCGCGCCTTGGACGAATTGGTTATAGAAGGGGTTCCCACCACAGCTTCCTTTTTTAAAATTGTAACCGCGGATAAATATTTTTTAAAGGGAGACTTTTTCACTAATTTTATTGAACGGAAAGAGATCGTCCAAAAACTTGTCAAGGGGCCGGCTCAAACCATCTGCGATTCCTGCGGCCTAGACGAAAAAGAAATCGCCCAAATCATCTTTCAGGTTTATCAAAAAATGAAAAAAGAAAAAAAGACCAACCCGCCGCAAAAAATTTCCAACTGGATAATGTCCCAAAGATTAAAAATGATAGACGGCGAGTGATGAACAGCTGATAGGAAAAATAGTAGAGGAGCTTAAAGGGCGACTAGAAACTATAAATAAATGACAGACAAAAATCCCAAACCCCAATGTCCAATGCCCAACCAAATCCCAATGACCAAATCCCAAAAAAAACGAACGATTTGGAAATTGGGATTTGGGGCTTGGTTGGGCATTGCCTGCCTACCGGTAGGCAGGGGATTTGGTCATTGGGATTTTAATTTTTGATTTTTAAATTAAGCTTATTATGAAGATAACCATCAAAGGTAAGGTCTACAACATTGATATCTCCGAATCCGAAGAGGGGGTTGTTAAGGTCAGCGTTGATGGCCAAGATTTTATTTTTCAAGAAAAAGACATTGCTAAAAACATACCAAGCAAAGACCCTGGCAAAAACGAAAAAATAGCCAAAAAAGAGATTCGGGCGCCGATAACAGGAACTATTTCCAAGATCTTTGCCAAAGAAGGAGACCTGATTGAATCAGGGCAGAAAATTTTAAGCCTTTCGGCCATGAAAATGGAAAACGAAATAGTTTCCGAAGGCAAAGGCAGAATTAAGAAGATAACTGTAAAAGAAGGACAGCTGGTAAAGGCGGAGGAACTGCTGGCAGAATTAGAATAAATCCCAAACCCCAATGACCAATGCCCAATTAAATCCCAATTTCCAAAACCAAAAAAACGAACGATTTGGTCATTGGGATTTGGGGCTTGGTTGGGCATTGGGATTTGGACATTGGGATTTTAAAAAAATATGATTATCAAAAATTTTAATAAACTAAACTCTACCAACATTAAGGCCAAAGACCTCGCCCAAAATGGCGCCTCTCCTTGGACCGTTGTCGTTGCCAGTGAACAAACCAACGGCTATGGCAAAGACAAACGCGGCTGGTTTTCTCCAAAAGGCGGCCTTTATTTTTCTGTCATTCTTCCCCAAAGCAATATTGACGATCTCCAAACGCTGACTATTTTGGCGGCCTTTGCAACGGCTAAAACGATAATGGAAGAATTTAAGTTGCAAACTTTTATAAAACTGCCGAACGATGTCTGGGTAAATAATAAAAAAATAGCGGGCATTCTGACCGAAAACATCATTTCCGGGGAAAAAATAAAATACTCGGTTATGGGCATCGGCCTGGATACCAATATTAAAGAATTCCCAAAAGAGTTGGCAGATATCGCCACTTCGCTTAGAATAGAGTTAGGCAGGGAAGTGGACAATGGGCAGGTGATGGAAAAAATAATAGAAAAGCTTAAAAGGCAATTGGAAACGATAAATAAATGACAGGCAAAAATCCCAAACCCCAATGTCCAATGCCCAATCAAATCCAAATTTCCAAAACCCAAAAACGAACGACTTGGTCATTGGGATTTAAGATTTGGTTGGGCATTGGGATTTGGTCATTGGGATTTAATTAGAAATTCACACCTATGTCTCTTGAAAAACAAATTAAAAAACTAAACGAAGAAACTTCGGCCCTTAATAATCCAGAGTTGATTGCCAAACAGCGCCAAAAAGGAAAGCTGACGGCGCGGGAAAGAATAGATATCCTCTTGGATAAAGACAGTTTTGTTGAGCTTAATCCTTTTGCCCAGTCCCGTTTTAATGATTTCGGGATGGATCAAAAAAAATTCCCGGGAGACGCGGTGGTCTCCGGTTTTGGCAAGATTAACAACCGGCAAGTCTGCGTTTATAGCCAGGACTTTTCTAAAATTGGCGGCTCCTTGGGAGAAATGCACGGACAAAAGATTATCAATGCCATAAAAATGGCCAGACAGACCGGCTGTCCAATGATTGGGATTATTGACAGCGGAGGCGCCCGCATCCAAGAAGGAATAGCCAGCTTGGACGGATATGCCGGAATTTTCAGGGAAATGGTCAAAGCTTCCGGTATCATTCCTCAAATTTCAATTATACTGGGCCCTTCAGCCGGGGGAGCTTCTTATGCTCCCGGTCTTTCCGATTTCATTTTTATGGTTGAAGGAATCTCCCAAATGTACATCACCGGACCGGAGGTAATAAAGTCCGTAACAGGAGAAAGCATTTCTTTCAACGATCTTGGCGGAGCTTCGGTCCACGCTTTGAAAAGCGGATGCGCCCATTTTATTTCCCAGACTGAAAATGAATGCTTGGAAAGCGTTAAAAAAGTTCTGGACTATCTGCCGCAAAATAATTTGGAAAATCCTCCGGCTAAAAACTCTTCTGGCACGGATAACCTCTGTCCTAGGCTTCTGGAAATAGTGCCCCAAGAAGAAGGGAAGGGATATGATATGAAAGAAGTGATTAAGGAAATTTTTGATCCTGATTCTTTTTTTGAAGTTCAAGCTGGATTCGCCCCTAATTCCATTGCCGCCTTTGCCCGCTTGGGAGGGCAAACCGTCGGCATCGCAGCCAATCAAACCAAATCAATGGCCGGAACGCTGGATGTCAATTCTTCAGACAAAATCGCCAGATTTGTCAGGCTTTGCGACACTTTTAATATCCCTATCATCAATTTAATTGACACCCCCGGATACCTTCCCGGCACTGATCAAGAGCACAAAGGCATTATCCGGCACGGCGCAAAAATTTTGTACGCTTATGCCGAAGCCAGCGTTCCCAAGATCAGCCTTATTTTAAGAAAAGCTTTTGGCGGAGCCTATATCGCGCTGGCTTCCAAAGAATTGGGATATGATAAAGTCATTGCCTGGCCATCTGCCCAGATTGGAGTGATGGGGCCGAAGCAAGCGGTAAAAATAATTTTCCACAGAGAATTGGAAAACAGCAAAGATCCGATTGAGCTTGAAAAAGAAAAAATCCTTGAGCTATCCGAAACTTTTTTAAGCCCGTGGCAAGCAGCCAAGCTCGGAAAGTTAGACCTAATCATCAACCCCCAAGAAACCCGGTCCGTATTATTCAAACTGCTGGAATCAATGTTGAACAAGCGCGAAAGCAAAGCCCCCAGGAAGCACGGCAACATACCGCTATAATTTTAAAACCCCAATGACCAAATCCCAATGTCCAACCAAATTCTAAATCCCAATGACCAAATCGTTCGTTTTGGGATTTTGGAAATTGGGATTTAATTGGGCATTGGTCATTGGGGCTTGGGATTTCCACTTAACGGCTCCATTTGATAGTTTATAGACTTTTTGTCTTTTTTTTGGTAAGATTGCCTTAGCAATTTCGCCCTCGTGGTGTAATGGATAACATGTCTGCCTTCGAAGCAGAAGACTTGCAGGTTCGACTCCTGCCGAGGGCACGGGACTTTTGGCGAAGCCAAAAGTAGTTATTAGTTGTTAGCTGTTAGTTTTTAGACGACAGCTAACGGCTTGAAAGCTAAAATGGACTTGACTAAAAACAGAAAAAATTTCATTATCTTAGCAGGAGCCCTGTCTCTGTTTTTGTTTTTAGGAACAACTGTTGCTTTAGCTGGAGGCCAAAATTGTCCGCTTCCAGGCCAAGGGCTTGTTCCTTGCGGCACTCCCGGTTGTCCATGCGAACTTTGCGATCTGTTCAAAATGATAACCAATATCGTGAATTATATAGTTTTAGGCATTGTTCCTTTAATTGCTGTATTGTTTGTGGCTTATGGCGGTTTCCAATATATTACAGCAGCTGGAGACCCAAGCAAAACAAAAGGAGCTAAAGATGTTTTTACTGCTGTGGTAATTGGCTTGGTCATCATCTACAGCTCTTGGCTGGTCGTAGGCTTTGCTCTAAATATGATCGGGGTTGCAGATTGGACAGGATTAAAAACCTGGTATCAGATTGATTGTCCGTAAAAATTCAAGCCCCTATAGCTCAATTGGTAGAGCAGTTGCCTCTTAAGCAATTGGTCACAGGTTCGAGTCCTGTTGGGGGCACTAATTTTAGGCGAAGCCTAAAATAGTTGATAGTTATCAGTTGTTAGTTTTTAGATAAAGGTCGACAATCAGAAAATTGGCCTGGAGCATAACAATCTGAAACCTGAAATGTTTAGTGATTGCCGCGATCAATGACTAAAGATTTCAAGTTACAGATTGCGAGTTCTAGGAAGCAAACAAAATAATAAGAATTTAAAATAAATACAATACAAAATGTTCAAACCAGAAGAAAAAGTTAAGATTATTGACGAATATAAAATTCACGAAACCGACACCGGTTCCGTTGATGTCCAGATCGCCTTGCTGACCGAAGAGATCAAAAGGCTTTTGGAGCATTTCAAAACCCATAAAAAAGACCTCCATTCCAAGCGCGGCCTTTTGAAAATGGTTGCCAAAAGAAGAAAACTCTTAAAAGTTTTATCCAAAGAAGACGAAAAAAGGCACAGCGCCCTTGTTAAAAAATTAGGCTTATAAAATTGATGCCAAAACTTGGACAAAAAGAGCAAAGGGTGGCCGTACTGATAGATGTTCAGAATATGTATTATTCAGCCCGGAATTTATACCAGGCAAAAGTTAATTTTGCCGAATTGCTCAAAAACGCAGTCAATGGACGGAAACTTATCCGCGCCATTGCCTATGTTGTCAAAAGCGAAGCTCAAGACTCCGATCCGTTCTTCAAGGCGCTTGAACATATCGGTATTGAATTGAAAATGAAAGACTTGCAAATATTCCC
This sequence comes from uncultured bacterium, assembly GCA_903839905.1. Lineage (GTDB taxonomy): Bacteria > Patescibacteriota > Minisyncoccia > Minisyncoccales > JAQTVQ01 > CAIMDX01. The sequence goes on along the minus strand of CAIMDX010000080.1, from coordinate 4,228 downwards.
AGGGGGCTTGAAAAAAGGCGACTGGGATGTTGGCATCGCTATGGACGCGGTCAGGCTAAGCTCTTCAGTGGACTCAATCATTTTAGTTTCCGGAGACGGAGACTTTTTACCCTTGGTAGACTACATCAAAAATGCTACCCCAACCCGCCTGGAAGTAATGGGATTCGGCCGGACCACTTCTGGAAAGCTGAAAGAGGCGGCTGACAATTATTTTGACTTGGAAGAAAACAAACAAAAATATTTAATACCTTAATTTTATGGAAGACAAAATTTTCAAATTAGAGATCGGCCCGAAAACGCTAGAGGTCAACACACGCAATCTGGCCAGAAACGCCAATGGTTCCATTCTAGTTAAATACGGAGACACAACCGTTTTGGCTACCTGCGTAATGTCCAAAAAACCATTGGAAAAAATGGATTTTTTCCCTTTGATGGTTGAATATTCCGAAAGATATTATGCCGCTGGAAAAATCTTAGGATCCAGATTTATCCGCCGAGAAGGAAGGCCTACTGATGAGGCTATTTTAATTTCCAGGATTATTGATCGCACATTACGGCCGCTTTTCCCGACAAATCTCAACCGCGAAGTTCAAATAGTCATCACCTGCTTGTCTTGGGATGGAGAAAACGACCCTGCAACCTTGGGGCTTTTTGCCGCTTCGCTCAGCCTCTTGATTTCGGATATTCCTTGGAACGGACCGACCGCCGCTGTCCGCCTTTCCAAAAAAGACCAGGTTAAACTTTTCCCGAATTATCAAGAAAGGGAAGAGGGCATATATGATCTGATTGTGGCTGGAGTTGATTCCGAAAAAGGAGTTCTTGTTAATATGATAGAGGGCCAGGCGAAAGAAGCTTCGGAACAAGATATTTTTGAAGCTTTTGATCTTGCCAAACCGGAGATAAAAAAACTGCTTGATCTCCAAAAAACGATCCAAAAAGAGATCGGCAAAGAAAAAATAAAAATAGCCGAAAGGACGGCAGACCAAAACTTTGAAGACAAAGTAAAAGAATTCCTGGCTGGAAAAGTAGAACAGGCCATGATGTCTTCGGCCAGCAAAAACGATCCGGGAGATTCCAACGAATTATCCTTGTCTGATCTTAAAAATGAATTGAAAGAATTTTTAAAAGATCAGGACCAAGATAAATTAAATTACGCCTCCGAAATTTTTGAAAAAGAAGTAGAAAAAACTTTTGAAGGAAACATTCTAAAAAATGAAAGAAGGCCGGATGGCAGGGGACTTGACCAAGTAAGAGAGTTATCTTGCGAAGTGGGTTTATTGCCCCGCGTCCACGGCTGCGGATTATTTTCCCGCGGAGAAACAAGCTCTCTGTCTGTTTTAACTTTAGGCGCCCCGGGCGACCAAAAATTAATGGATGGAATGGAAGTCAGAGGGAAAAAAAGATTTATGCATCATTATAACTTTCTGCCTTACTGCACTGGAGAAGTAAAACCAATGAGGGGAACAGGCCGCCGCGAGGTGGGCCATGGCATGCTTGGCGAGAAAGCCATTTTGCCGATGCTCCCGAATATTGAAGAATTTCCTTACACCATCAGAATTGTTTCCGAGGTTCTTTCCTCAAACGGATCTTCTTCCATGGCTTCAACTTGCGCCGCAAGCTTGGCTTTGATGGATGCCGGCGTGCCAATCAAAAGACCAGTGGCCGGAATTGCCATGGGATTGGTTACCGATGGAGAAAACTATAAAATTTTAACCGACATCCAAGGGCCGGAAGACCATCACGGACATATGGACTTCAAAGTAGCCGGAACAAAAGACGGCGTGAATGCCATCCAGCTTGATGTAAAAACCTTGGGTTTGACCAAGCAAATATTGGAAGAAACCATGACTAAGGCAAAAAAAGCCCGCGAAACGATCTTGGCTAAAATGCAATCTATAATTGCAGAACCTCGTAAAGAGTTATCCAAATACGCTCCGAGAATTTTTGTATTCGTTATCAAGCCGGATAAAATCCGCGAAGTGATCGGTCCCGGAGGAAAAATAATCAACGAAATTATTGACCAATGCAATGTTTCTATTGATATTGAAGACGATGGAAAAGTTTTCATTACCGGCGAGAATGAAGAATCGGCTAAAAAAGCCTTGGAATGGGTTAAGAATATCGTCCGCGAAGTGCAAGTAGGAGAAATTTTCCCGGAGGGAAAAGTAGTAAGAATTTTAGACTTCGGCGCCTTTGTTGAAATATTGCCAGGACAAGACGGTATGGTGCATATCTCCCAGCTAGCTGACCGCCGGGTGGAAAAGGTTACGGATGTGGTAAATATCGGCGATACTATCCCTGTGAAAGTTATCTCTATTGACCAACAGGGCCGAATCAATTTATCATTAAAGGAAGCCAAGAAATAAAACCCTTAAAAAATATTTTAAGGGAAAAATAATCTAAAAATCGGTCTAATCGCTACGCGAGATCTGGAGTAGCCAGACAAACTTCTATGTCAGAAGAAATCAAAGATCTCTTCCAAAGAGAAAACATCAAAACAATGAAAAAAGACTTAAGAAGTCTTGCCGAGCTGGAGACCCAAGATAAAAAAGAGCAATTTTTGGATGCGCCGAAAAAAGAAAAAACCGCTGTCCCGATTCCGCCGGCGCCAACGCCGACGGCGGGCATAAAAATACCCATACCCGAACCAACGCCGATAAAAATAGAAGAAGAGTTTTTAGGATCTGATACGGCCCAGCAAATGGCAAACAGATTCTCGCGGATTAAAAAAGACCAAGAGGAAAAAGCTAAAATTTTTGAAGATCAAAGCCAAAAAGAAATGGGCGGACAGAAAAAAATAGAAGAACAAGACATGGCCGGACAAAAGAGAAAAGAGGAGGAGCGGCTGGCCGAACAAAAGAAGAAAGAAATAGAGCAAAAAGAAAAAGAAAAGCTTGATAAGGCGCTTTCTCTTGCCCAAGAAAAAATTATCAATACAGCAAAGGTCCCGCCTGCGCCAGCGCCAGTTCCCCGCCCAACAACGCAGGTTCCGTCTGCCACAACTTCTTCTGCTCCGCTTCCCCCTCCAGCCTCAAGTTCCATTGCCGCAAAGACTCCCGAACTGCCATCTCTTAAAAACGCTCCTTCTAAAGATCAATATAAAGAAATATTAGAAGAAATAGAGAAGGTGGAAGCCCCTAAAATGTTCGCCAAAAAAGGCGCTCCTTTTTTCAGCGCTCCAAAACCGCGGCAAGAAACAAATACCCAAGCCTCTCCGCCGGTAATCGTAAAGAAAGAAGATGCGAAAACTCTTTCTAAGGTTTCTTTAAATAAAGCTCCAGCGGCCGAGATCAAACAAGGACTTCCGTCTAAGCCGGTGATAGCCTCAACTCCCCAAAAAATAGAAGAAAAAAAAGAAGTTGTTCCCGAAGAAAAGCCAGCCCTCAAGCCGGCCCAAGCCAAAACAGCTGATCCTGTTGACGAGAAAGAGTTGCTTAAATCATTAGACGAAAAAGAAAAAAAGATAGACAAGGATTTATTAAAGATCGTTCAGGAAAAAATACCGGTGAATCTCCAGTCCGAAGAGATTTCCAAAGGAATAGAAAAAATAAAACAGTCGCAGTTGCAAAAAATCTTAGCCGAGGAAGCGGAAGCGGAGTCAGCCATAAAACAGCTTGAATTTAAAGAAAAAGCGGCTGCTTCCGACAGCGAAAAAAGAAAAACAGAAACCGAAAGGCAAGAAGTTGAGATCCGCCGGGAAAAAATAGAAGAGCAAAGATACCAGGTTGAAGACAGCATAAAAAACTTGGAAGTCCAGCTTAATGAGTGCGAAAAAAATTATTTGCGCATTTCGGACGGAGAAAAAAAATTACTTAAAGAAAAAGCTGATATAAAAAACCAAAAAGAAATTATTGATCTCTCCAAGAAAAAAACTGCCTTGGAGCGGACCCTAGCGGAGCTGAATGAAAAAACAGATTCCTTAAAAAACGGATTGTCTTCCGTTTTAAAAGAAAAAGACGGGCTGAAAGAAAAATTAGCCCGAGCTTCCGAGGAAGAGCAGAAAACTGAAACCGAGATTGGACCGTTAGAAGATCAAGAAGCCAATACTAAAGAGTCTGCCCGCCTCAGAGAGATAGAGGCCCAAAGGAAAATACTAGCCGAAAAACGCAAAGAAGCGGAAAAGGCAAGATGGGATTTTGAAGACCAAAAGAAAAAAATAGAAATAAAAGAAAACGAAATCAAAAAAGAGTACCAAGCGACAATAAAAAAAATGGAGGAAATTTCAAAG
>CAIMDX010000079.1 GCA_903839905.1 uncultured bacterium | reverse complement strand
GGGAGATCAGGAATTTTATGGACAATGAAGGGTTTTTGGAAGTGGAAACTCCGATTTTGCAAACTCTTTACGGCGGCGCCAAAGCCAAGCCGTTCACAACGCATATCAACGCCTTGGACATGGATGTTTATTTAAGAATCTCTCCGGAGCTTTATTTAAAGCGCCTGCTCATCGGCGGTTTTGAAAAAATATTTGAAATAGGAAAATGCTTCCGCAATGAAGGCATTGACAAGCATCACAATCCCGATTTTACCATGATGGAATTTTATTGGGCTTACGCCGATTACAGGCAAGTGATGAAACTGGCCGAAAAAATGATCGGCTCGCTGGTTGAAAAGTTTTTCAACGGAGAAAAAATTATCTATCAGGGGCAGGAGATTGATTTTAAAGGCCCTTGGCAGAGAATGGAATACACCGATCTGCTCTCAAAGTACGCAGATATCAATTATGAAGAAATAAACGAAAAAGGTTTGGCTGAAAAAGCCAAGAAATTAGGAATTGATATTCCCGAAGGCTCGGATAAGCCGGCTATTGCCGATGAGATATATAAAAAACTTTGCCGTCCCAAATTGATTAATCCGACTTTTCTTTTGCATTATCCGAAAGGTTTCCAGCCGCTGGCTAAGCAGATGGAAGACAACCCCCAGAAATTGGCTAATTTTCAGTTGGTTATTGCCGGCATGGAAATAGTTAATGCTTTTTCAGAGCTTAACGATCCGGTTGAACAAAGAGCGCGTTTCCAAGAACAGGAGAGCTTGTTCAAGGGCGGTTTTGAAGAAGCCCAAAGATCGGACCAGGAATTTTTGGAAGCCATGGAATACGGCATGCCTACAGCCGGCGGTTTTGGCATGGGCATTGATCGTTTGATTTTATTGCTGACCGATTCAAACAGCCTGCGCGAAGTAATTTTATTCCCAACCATGAAATCAAAAGAAATAGGATCTTCAGAATCCTCCGCCGAGGGGCGGAAAAACAAGGAATAAAATTCAATATTATTAGAAATTAAAAATTACCTGCCTGCCGGTAGGCAGGGAAATTAAAAATTTTTTGGATATGCTAGACATTAAATTCATCCGTCAAAATCCCCAAATTGTAAAAGAGGGGTGTCAAAAGAAAAACTTTCAATGCGATATTGATAAGTTATTGGATGTTGATCAAAAAAAGATAAAGATACAGCAGGAGATGGAAGCGATTTCCGCTGAAAAAAATAAATCGTCCAAAGCGATACCGCAAGCGAAAGACCAAGTTGAAAAAGAGGCGATCATCAATGCTATGAAATCTCTGGATCAGCGCGTTGGAGAGCTGGAAGAAAAAGCCAAAGAGCTGGAAAAAGAATTCAATGATTTAATGCTTTTAATCCCGAATGTTCCTTTTGAAGATGTGCCGGTTGGCAAAGATGATTCCGAAAATGTCAGCATCAGGCAAGTGGGAGAAAAAACCAAGTTTGATTTTCCGTCCAAAGATTATTTAACTATTGCCGAAGAACTGGACTTGATTGATGTGAAGAGAGCTGGAAAAATTTCGGGCAGCCGGTTTGGATTTATTAAGAATGAGGCGGCTTGGCTTGAATTCGCCCTTGTCCGGTTGGTTTTTGATATTGTCACCAAAAAAGGTTTTCAGCCGGTTATTCCGCCGGTTATGATCAAACCGGAAATGGCCTTAGGTATGGGATTTTTGGAGAAGCTTGAAGGCGATCCCGAGGCATATTATCTCCAGCAGGATAACCAATATTTGATAGCCACGGCTGAACAGCCCTTGGGCGCAATGCACGCCGACGAAACTTTTAAAGAAAGCGAACTGCCCAGAAGGTATCTTGGCTTTTCAACTTGTTTCCGCCGCGAAGCCGGCTCTTACGGCAAAGACACTAAGGGAATTTTAAGAGTCCATCAGTTTGATAAATTGGAAATGTTTTCATTTGCCAAACCTGAAGATTCAAAAGCCGAGCATGAATTATTGTTGGGATTAGAAGAAGAATTGATGCAAGCTTTGAAAATACCTTATCAAGTTTTGAGAATTTGTACCGGCGACTTGGGCCGTCCAGCCGCATCTAAATATGATATTGAAGCTTGGGTGCCGAGCGAAGGGAAATATCGCGAGACCCATTCAACTTCCAATTGCACCGATTTCCAGGCGCGCCGTTTGAATATCCGCTATCAGGACAAAACTAACAAAATGAATTTCGTCCACACTCTCAACGGCACGGCCTTTGCCATCGGCAGGATTATTATCGCCATTATTGAAAATTGCCAGCAGGCCGACGGCTCCATTTTAGTGCCGGAAGTTTTGCATAAATATCTTCCGTTCACGGCCATCAAAAAGAAATAGCAAATGAAAGAAGAAAAAATCGCCATAGACGATCTGGAGATTAACTATAAAATTGCCGGACAGGGCGAACCTCTTTTGATTTGGCACGGCTGGGGAGGTTCGTCCGATTCCTGGCAAAAGGTTCAGGAAATTTTAGCCAGAAATTTTCAAGTAATTTCTTTGGACTTGCCCGGTTTTGGTAAAAGTTCCAATCCGCCGCAACCTTGGAAAACAGATGACTATTTAGCTATTCTTTCAAAATTTTCCGAAAAATTTGGTTTGGAAAATTTTTATTTGGTCGGACATTCTTTTGGCGGCGGTTTGGCTGCCAAATTTAGCGCCAAAAATCTGCAAAAGGTAAGAGCTTTGGTTCTAATCGGGGCGGCGATTTTTAGGTCAAAGAAAAGATTGAACTGGCGGCAAAAGATTGCTTCCGTTTTAGCCAAAGCCGGTTCAATTTTTGAAAAGATGCCCTTGATAGGTAAAAGCCTTTATTCTTTGGCACGCCGTTTTCTTTATCGTTTTGTCGGCGTGCACGATTACAGCCGGGTAAACGGCGTTATGAAAGAGACCTTTAAGAATGTTATAAATGAAGACTTGGGCAGTTATCTGTCTCAAATTAAGATACCGACCCTTGTCCTTTGGGGAAAAGACGACAAGTCAACGCCGCTGGAAGACGCTTTCGCATTACAGAAGCTTATTGTTAATTCGCAAATAAAAATCATTGAGAAAGCCAATCATAGTCCGCATCTAACTCAGCCGGAAGAGACAGCGGATTTGATTGCCAGCTTTTTCAATTCACGCGCATAAAAAATCTGCACAGGTGTCACCTGTACAGATTTTGCCGCTATTTTAGGGAAAAGAGTGGATTTCTTGGGGCTTCTTTTCGGTTGATTTTCTGCTAAAATAAAGTTGTTATGGATATTTTGCCTATAATAATCTATTCAGCAATATTTTTTTGGATAATCAAGCAGCTAAAGGCTGTTTTGTTTTGGCTTTATCTTTGGCAGCTCAAAGACTATCACTTGAGCCGATTTATCGCTCATTTTTCAACCATCAAAGGCCGCCAGATATTCTTTAATAAAGCTTATTTATTCAAGATTTTTTGGTTAGCCCTTTTTTTCATAGGCGGGACCAGCCAGTTTTTATTATGGTGGTCGTTGCCATTGGTTATTTTATATTTCCTTGAGGCATTTAAAACTTTATCAGTTTTAGTTTCCGGTAAAATAAAAAAGCCGGTTTGGACCGGGAAGGCAGTTGTTCTATCTTTATTTTCATTCGGTTTGGTTTTTTATTTTCTTGTTTCCTTTTTTTATATCTATCAAGCCAGTTTTGATTTTTTGAAATGGCTGCTGATTCTTGATATTTTGGTTCCGGTTTTTGTCTCGGGAGTTGTTTTGATATTCCAACCGGTTACCGTATTTTTAAGAAATCGCATAATTGCCAAAGCCATGGCCAAGCGCAGCCAATTTAAAGACCTGATCGTCATCGGCGTAACCGGCAGTTGCGGCAAAAGCTCGGCCAAAGAATTTTTAGCCGCTATCTTGTCGCAAAAATACAAAGTTGTCCGCACGCCTAAAAATCAAAATTCAGAAATGGGAATATCAAACACTATTTTGAATCTTTTGAAACCAGAGCACCAGATTTTTATCTGCGAGATGGGTGGCTATAACGCTCAAGGCATAGAGCTATTGGTAAAGATCGCCAAACCCCAAATGGGCATTTTGACCGGTATAAACCAGCAGCATTTGGCCACTTTCGGCAGTCAGGAAAACATCATTAAAGGGAAATTCAAGCTAATAGAAAGTTTGCCGAAGAATGGCACGGCTATTTTAAATATAGACAATGAGTTTATAAAAAAAGAATTGCAGCGACGCAAATTCAAAGTTAAAAAAATAAAGAAATATTCCATCAAAGGCGAGGCGGATATTTGGGCCGAGAACATTGAAGCCAAAAAAGACAAGGTGTCTTTTGAAGTTTTTTCGCGCGATGGCGAGTTTACCAGGTTTGAAATTAATTTGCCGGGAGGCTGGCCCATAGTTTCCAATATTTTGGCAGCCGCGGCTGCGGCCAAAGAATTAAAAATGAGTTTAACGGAAATACACAAAGCTTGCCAAAAAATAGACGCCAGTTTCGCTCCCGTGACTGTAAGGCAATCAGCTAAAGGCTTAAATATTATTGACTCGTCTTATTCGGCCAATCCCGAAGGCGTTTTGGCAGACTTGAATTATCTGAATTTGTGGGTTGGCAAAAAAATTGTGGTAATGCCAAGCTTGATTGAACTGGGGTCGGCGATTAAAGAAGTCCATCAAAATATTGGTAAAAAGATCGGAGAAGTTTGCGATCTGGCGATTATAACTTCGCGCGACGGGTTGAAAGAGATTAAAACAGGGGCCTTGAAAAAAGGATTAAAACCGGACAGAATAATTTATTCGGAGAATCCCCGAAAGATTGTTGAGATAATAAAAAAAGAAACCCAAAGAGGGGACACGGTTTTGCTGGAAGGAAGAGTACCAGAGGGAATTTTGAATCTATTAAATAAATGAGTTGTCAAGAGAAGCCCATATCCGTATCCTTGTCGCCTAATACCCAAAAAGACGATGTTTCGCTAGCCTTAAAAATGATCTTTAAGCCAAATGAATGGCAAAAGGGGAAAGCTATCAAAGAACTGGAAGAAAGTTTTAAAAAATATCTTGGGGTTAACTTCGCTTATTCTTTTAATAGCGGCCGCAGTTCCTTGGAAGCTATTTTGAATGCGCTAGGAATAAAATCCGGTGATGATGTTTTAATCCAGGCTTTTACCTGCAACGCGGCAATTAATCCTATTTTAAAAGTCAGGGCCAAGCCGGTTTTTGTTGATATTGATTCAACTCTGAATTTATCCATTGAAGATTTAAAAAAGAAGATTACTCCGCGAACCAAAGCCGTCATGGTCCAGCATTCGTTTGGCTGGCCGGCCAAACTGGCCGAGATTAAAAATTTTTGCCAGCAGAATAAATTATATTTAATAGAAGATTGCGCGCATGCTTTGGGCGCGAAATATAATAATCAATTGTGCGGAACATTCGGAGACGCAGCTTTTTTTAGTTTTGGCCGCGACAAGGTGATCTCTTCTGTCTATGGCGGTATGGCCGCAACGAATGATTCCGAGATTGCCAAAAAGATCGGCGAATTTTACGCAAGTATTGACTATCCGTCGCAGGCTTGGACGCTTCAACAATTATTACATCCTGTTCTGATGAATTATTTGGTTTTGCCTGCTTACGGTTGTTTAAAAATAGGCAAAGCGTTTTTAAGCTTTTTTATAAACACAGGCATTCTTTCCAAAGCGGTTACGAAAAATGAAGGCAAGGGAGTTTTGCCAAGCTATTTTCCGAAACGATTGCCTAATGCTTTGGCTGTTTTAGCGCAAAACCAGTTCAAAAAGCTTGACGAATTCAACAGCCACCGTCAAAAGATCGCTAAAATTTATGAGCAGAAATTAAGTTCTGGAAAGTATATTTTGCCTTTTGTCTTAAGCGGGGCTCAAAACAAAACACCGATCTTTATGAAATATCCAATCCTGGCCGCCAACCCCCAATGCCTTTTAAAAAAATTCAAAGAAAACAATATTTATTTAAATGACGGCTGGGCCGGCTCGCCGATTGTTCCGTCCTCAACTTGTTTGGAAGTTTTCGGCTACGAAAAAGACTCCTGCCCCAAGGCCGAACAGGTGGCGCAGAAGATAATCAATTTGCCGACACATATCAATATAACAGCAGAGCAGGCCAATATTATAATAGAGATGTTAGTTTAATCCGATTTACTTTAGTCTAACGAAACCCCAAATCCCAATGTCCAATGACCAATAAAATCCCAAGCGTCCGAAATTCCAAATAATGTGATTCGCAGGGAGATTGGTCATTAGGATTTAGGATTTGGTTGGGCATTGGGATTTGGTCATTGGGGTTTGGCTAGGAATCAGGGCAATTAGTAAAATTTATTATTATGTTTTCTAAGAATAACATTTTGCCGGCAATTACCACAACCAAGGGATCGGATTGGCGGGCCAAAATAAAAGAAGCTGATGACCTCGGATTGGAAGAGGTTGCTTTGTTTCCTACTTGTTTGGATAAAAAGGGCCGAGAGGAGCTTTACGGGCTTTTAGGCAAAAGCAAGATAGAAAGAATTCCTTTCGTCCACATGCGCAGCGATATGTCTCCGGAAGAGCTTGATTTTTTGATTAAAAAATACCAAACCAAGGTTTTTAATATTCATTCTTCAGGCCAGTATCCTTTTCTTTTTGATTTGTCGCCTTTTAGAAATAGAGTTTATCTAGAAAATAGTTTTTATATTTTTGAGGAAGAGGAGCTTAAAAAATTCGCCGGTCTTTGCATTGATCTCAGCCATTTAGAAAATGATCGGATCTTGCAACCGGAAAGATATGAAAAATTTTGTGGGATGGTCCCTCGCTTTATTATCGGTTGCAATCATATCAGTGCGATACAGAGCAGAACGCATTTCAATGAAGATCTAAAAGAAGATCGGATTACTTCGCATTTTATGGAGAACCTTTCCGAGCTGGATTATTTGAAAAATTATCCGCTGGAGTATTTTTCAAAATATATAGCTTTGGAACTTGAGAATGATTTGGCCGCTCAATTAAAGGCCAAAGACTATATTTTTGATCTACTGGCAGTGGATAAGTAATTTTTCCGAACATCGCTAAAATAAGCTAATATATATAAGTATTAATGATAATTAATTTATAGAATTTAAAAAATCCGGAAATTTCCCGTACGGGATTTTGAGGATGGTCAATTATGAATTTTTCAAGCTTAAAAAATAAAACAGTAGAGACAAAAAAGGGGATACTGATCTTAACAGCGTTTTCCGCCTTGATTTTAAGCGGAGTTTTTCTTACTATTAGACAGGCTCCCGGATATGAACCAGTTGAACCCCTTGCCAGCGGCGGGGGGTCATTGATTCCGGCGGATAACGGGCAGAAAAAAGCATCAGCGGAAAATATAAAAAAATTCTTAAGCGAAGAAGATTTTAAAAATTATCTTTTAACTTCTTCTTTGAACGATTTTTCCTCCAGCCTTAGAAACGATGGAGGAATAGCAACTATGGAGAAATCAACGGCAACGGGGATCGCAACTCCCGCAGCCGGCACCGGCAGTTCCGCTGCGGCGAGCCAATCGGAAACAGCTCAAAGGGTATCGCAAACCAATGTCCAGGTGGCTGGCATTGATGAGCCTGATATTGTTAAAACAGACGGGAAAGAAATTTATTATTCTTCCGAGTCGCCTGTTTATTGGTATGGCGGAGGAGTTACAAAAGAAATCGCTATGCCATATACTCCCTCTTCAGGCCAAACCAAGCTGGTAAAAGCTTTTCCCATAAATGAATTGGCACTGGACGGCAAAATAGACAAAAATGGCAATTTGCTTTTGCAGAACGGAATTTTAATGGTTTTTTCCAGCGATGCTATAACGGCTTATGATGTAAAAGATCCGAAAGCTCCCAAAAGTTTATGGGATATGAAATTAGGCAGCCAAAATTATGTGGAAGGAGCTCGGCTTTATAATAATAAGCTTTATTTGGTAACCCGTAATCAAATCAATGAACTCAATCCCTGCCCGATCAGGCCTTTGACTTGGGGTAAAGATGAATCTCTTACAATCGCTTGCGATCAAATTTATCATCCGGAAATAATTACTCCCGTTGACTCCGTTTATAACGCTATTGTATTGAATCCCCAAGACGGAAAGGTTGAAAAGACTATTTCTTTTACCGGCTCTAACGGTAATTCCTTGGTCTATATGTCTGAAAACGGGATATATATTACTTACACTTATTCGGGAGATCCCGTGGATTTTTTCTACCAATTTTTAACTCAAAAAGCTAAAGACCTTTTTCCTGCGAGAATTTCAGAGAAGATCGCCAAGCTGCAAGGCTATGATATCAGCAGCCAGTCAAAGATGAATGAGCTGAGCACTATTCTCCAGCAATATCTTTCCAATCTTGATCAAGACGAGCAGATGAGGATTCAAAACGAAGTTCAAAACAGGCTGGCCGATTATTATAAGGAAAAAATAAGAGAAGTGGAAAAAACCGGCATTGTTAAAATAGCCTTGGACAGCTTTGAGCTATCGGCCTCGGGCGTTGTGCCAGGGTCTCCGTTAAACCAATTTTCTTTAGATGAATACAAGGGAAATTTAAGGATTGCCGTAACTTCCGGCCAGAACCGTTTTTGGTGGGGGTTCGGTTCGCTTGACTCCAGCGGCAGCGGCTCTACGGCCAATGATGTCTATATTTTAAATAGCGATTTGAAAAAGATCGGTTCCGCCCTTGATTTGAGCAAGGGGTGGAATGATGAAAAAATTTATTCGGTCAGGTTTTTGGAGGATAAAGGCTATGTCGTTACATTCAAAGAAACCGATCCGTTAACGGTTTTAGATTTGGCCAACCCATTGGATCCAGAGATAGCCGGACAGCTTGAGATCCCGGGATATTCTTCTTATCTCCATCCTTTGGCTCCCAACAAAATTTTAGGCCTTGGCAAGGAAGATTTCAAAGTAAAGCTTTCTTTGTTTGATGTCAGCGACGCTTCAAATCCTAAGGAAATTTCCAAATACAGCCTAGATGAATACTGGTCTGAAGCTGTTGAAAATTATCATGCTTTCTTGCAAGACGAAAAGAATCAAGTAATCTTTTTGCCTGGAAGCAAAGGGGGCTATATTTTCTCTTATAAAAATGACGAGTTGAAGCTGGTAAAAGCCGTTTCCGGCATTCAAACCAAAAGAGCGGTCTACTTAGACAACTATCTTTATATCATCGGCCCGGACAGCATAGTTGTGCTAGATGAATCAAATTGGAAGAAGGTCAAAGAATTAAGCCTTTAATCCTTAAAGAATATTTTTTCCAAGATGGAGATAAGAGAAATAAACGATAAGGCCCAGTGGGAAGAGTTTTTACTGGGCTGCAAAGAGAAAACCTTTTTGCAGTCTTTTAATTGGGGAGAATTCAATAAATATTTAGGCGGAAAAGTTTGGCGCTTGGGAATTTTTGAAGATGGCAAGCTGATTGCCAGCGCTCAACTGTTAAAAGTATCCGCTCGGCGGGGAAAGTTTTTATTTTTGCCGCACGGACCAGCGATAAATCCCAAATCCCAAATCCCAAATCCCAAATTAGAGATCTTGGAAGTTTTATTAGCCGAACTAAAGAAAATTGCCAAGGAAGAAAAATGCAGTTTTATTAGAGTTGCGCCGATTTGGGAGAGGAATACAGAGAATGAGAAGGTTTTTGATGATTTGGGTTTTCGCAATGCTCCTATTCATATGCATCCGGAATTTACCTGGGAGCTTGATTTGGGAAAAACCGAAGATGCACTTTTGGCTGGAATGCGCAAAACGACTCGTTATCTTATTAAGCAGGCTGAAAAAAATAGCGATATAGAAATTTTGCAAAGCAAAGATATAAAAGACTTGGAGCATTTCAACCCGATTTTTCGGGAAACCGCCAAGCGCCAGCATTTTGTCCCTTTTTCTTTGGGATATTTAAAAAAAGAGTTCCAGTCTTTTCTTGTTGACGATAAAATTGTTTTTTTCTTTGGTAAACACAAGGGAGAGATAGTTTCGGCCGCGATGATCGTTTTTTGGTCTGGCAAGGCTTTTTACCATCAGAGCGGTTCAACCCATTCCAAATCGCCTGTATCTTATTTGTTGCAGTGGGAAGTTATAAAAGAAGCAAAACGGCGCGGTTGCGATGCTTATAATTTTTGGGGCATCGCGCCGTTTAAAAATATCGCTGGCAAGAATGGCAGCGCAAAGACAGAGATTAAGGATAAAAATCATCCCTGGTATGGTTTGAGCTTGTTTAAGATGGGTTTTGGCGGCCAAACAAAAGAATATGTCAGGACCAAGGATTTGCCGCTTTCTGTTTTCTATTGGCCAACATTTATTTTTGAAATTTTAAG
>CAIMDX010000078.1 GCA_903839905.1 uncultured bacterium | reverse complement strand
CGAGAGGTAAAGGAGAAATTTGTTAAACAGCCAGGCCAAATGCAGCTTTTGATTGTGGTTGATAAGTTGCTGACTGGTTTCGATGCGCCTCCTGCAACTTTTATGTATGTCGATAAAAATATGCAGGATCAAGGGCTTTTCCAGGCGATTTGCCGGGTTAACCGTTTGGATGGTGAAGACAAGGAGTATGGTTACATTGTTGATTATCGCGATCTATTTAAAAAGCTTGAAAGAGCGATAACTGATTATACCGCCGGAGCGCTTGAAGGGTTTGATAAGGAAGATGTGCTTGGGTTGCTTAAAGACAGATTGGAGGCGGGCAAAGACGATTTGATTGAGGCTTTAGAGGTTGTCAGGGCGCTATGTGAGCCGGTTGCCTTACCAAAGGATGCTGTCGCCTATATCCATTATTTCTGTGGTGATGTTGAAAATCCTTATGCGATCAAGGAAAACGAAGTTAAACGGGTAAAGCTTTACCGGTCAGTTAGTCATCTTTTGCGGATTTATGCTGATTTAGCAAATGAGATGGAGCAAGCTGGCTTTACGGTTGAGCAAGCGCAAGCCATAAATAAAGAAGTTAGGCTTTATGAGAAGTTACGGCAAGAAATCAAACTGGCCAGTGGTGATTTTATTGATCTCAAAAAGTACGAGTCGGCGATGAGGATGTTGATTGACCGTTATGTTGTTGCCGGGGAGAGCGAAAAGCTTACCGCTTTCGACGATATGACTTTGGTTGACTTGATTGCTAAGAAGGGTGAAGGTGCGATTGATGACTTGCCGGATGAAATTAAACAAAGCCAAAAGGCTACTGCTGAAACCATTGAGAACAACGTCCGGCGGCTTATTATTGATGAGATGCCGACAAACCCAAAGTATTACCAAAGGATGTCAGAACTTTTAGATGAGCTCATTAAACGTCGCAAGAAGGAAGATTTGGCATATAAAGAATATTTGTCAAAAATTATTGAATTGACTAAACAGGTCAAAAATCCTGCCCAATCTGGCGCATATCCGGTATCCTTGGATACGAAAGGGAAGCAAGCAATTTATGATAACCTTGACCAAGATGAACAGAGGGCGATAACGCTACATAAGGCGGTAATGAAAATGCGGGAGGATAACTGGCGAGGTAATCTTTTAAAAGAGCGGCGGATTAAAGTGGCAATGGCTGATGCTTTACCGGAACTATCTGCAAGCGAAATAGAGTCGATATTTGAGATTGTGAAAAATCAAAATGAGTACTAACTCATCGTTATTACAAATTGGCGCGTTGGAGGTTTTGGTGGTGCGCAAACCAATCAAAAACCTTCATTTGTCAGTTTTACCTCCCGACGGAAAGATCAGGGTGTCTTCGCCTGCGCACATGAAAGATGACGCGATCAGAACTTTAATTTCAACCAGAATACCTTGGATTAAAAAGCAAAGACAGAAGTTTTCTAACCAAGCAAGGCAAACGGAGCGGAAGTACATAACTGGCGATAGTTATTATCTTTTTGGTGATAGATACCGGCTCGAAGTTATTGAAAAGAATGAGGTGCCAAAAGTTATTTTGAAAGGGAAAAGCAAAATCGTATTGCAAACGCGTCCCGGGACGAAAATGGAAAAGCGCGAAGAGCAGATGCTTGATTGGTATCGCGAATTATTAAGGCCGGTATTGGCCGGATTATTTATCAAATGGCAAAAGAAGATTGGCATTAGTCCCAAATCGTACAGCATAAAGAGGATGAAAACCCGATGGGGGACGTGCGGCAAGGAGTCCAGAAGAATATGGATTAATTTGGAGCTGGTCAAGAAACCAGTTGAATGTATCGAGTATGTGGTAGTGCACGAACTTTTGCATTTAATTGAAAAGAATCATAATGATCGCTTTACCAGTTCGATAACTAAATACTTGCCTAAGTGGCACAGCACAAAAGAAGAACTTAATCGTTTTATTCTTTCTTACGAAAAATGGGGTTACTAAGTTAAAAATATTAAAATGAATTATTTAGTTGAGGACTTACTAAAAATTCATACGCCGCACCATTCACAGATTCAATGGCTCATAATGAGATATTTTTCGCGTTTGGGCTATGAAGCCCGGACCGAAAAAGAGGTTTGGCGGAACCGAAAAGGCCGGATCGATGTGTTTGCCCAGAAGGGGAGCTATTCGGTCGGGGTCGAGGTCGATGACTGCTCGATCCGGATGAATTCAATTGAAAAGTTAAACGCACTTAAACCGTCTTTGGCGGTTTTTGTTTTAAAGGGGTATAAATACAACTGGAAAAAGACCTATGCCCGGTTTAAATATTTAAAGGTAAAATCTTTGGTTATTCATTTGCAATCGGCACAGCATAAATGGATATATCCCAAGGAGAAGGAATTTCGCAAAATTAACGAAAGCGCTGATGTTAAAAAGCGCGATATTTCAAAATGTTCAAGCACCGGTTCAAAAAATTTGAACGGAGCAAAAATCCGCCCGGCTTCCGGATCGTCCAAACCGATCTCAAGATTTTAAAACTGCTGGCGGAGTGCCGTTTTCTGGACGCGCGACAGATTGCCGCGGCTTTCCCGACGCAAACGGAAAGGAATATAAGGCGCAGGTTGCATTTTTTGTTCCATAACGGCTATGTCGAACGGCCCGATCAGCAGAGGGTCGCTTTCAAGCCGTCCGATTTTTTGGTTTATTCACTGGCGAAGAAAGGAGCGGGTTTGGTTTCGAAAAGCGTTGATCTCGCCGCTGAAGCCAAGCGGTCAAAAGAGGTGGGCGTCTCATTTCTGCGCCATTCGCTGATGATGTCCGATTTCCGGCTGGCGTTGGGCGAAGCGTTAAAAAACAATAACAAGTTCAAGCTTTTAGTTTGGAAAGAGCTGGGAGCGATTGACGCGGTGATTTGCGAAGGCGACCGCCTGCCGATAGCCCCCGACGCGTTTTTTGCCATTGAAGACGATGATTGTTATAGGTATTTCTTTTTGGAGGCCGACCGCTCCACGATGACGCTTGAGCGGATGCTCAACAAATTTAAGGGATACTGGAACTGGCGGGCCGAAGAAGGGCACAAGCAGAAGCTGGGAATTTCCAGCTTCCGCGTGCTGACGATTTGCCCGTCCGACGAGCGGGCGGAGAATCTACGGCACATCGCCGCGGAAGCGAGCGGCGGTAACGCCAGCGATCTGTTTTGGTTCGCCTCGGAAAAATCATACAATTTGAAAAATCCCGAAAACATTTTGACGCCAATTTGGAGATCGGCGAAGGGCAGAGGCTTTCGCCAATTGCTCGAATAAATGTCGATGGCGTATTTGATTTTTTAATTATAAAAAAATGGCAAAATTAAAAGAAAGCGATATTGTTGAAGAGTGGAGTGTTTTGATCGAAGGCGCCCAAGGCCGCCAGCAGGAATTTTACAAAATGATCGAGGCCCGCCTGGACGAATTGGAACCTCCCAAGCTTTCGGTCGCGCAGGAAGTAGTTTTTCCGAATTTGTTAAGAAGATTAAAAGGCGACGGCAAGCTGTTCATGATCATCAAGAACAAATACTTCGACGGCTATGTCGTCAATGTTTGCGCCCAAGAGTACGGCAAGCAGCTGCTCATCGCCTGGTATTTGACCCAGCGGGTCAGCAAGTTCATGCAATTTATGGCTAACATGCCCGGTTTTATTGTTTTCTCGATCTACCCGATATATCTTGTGATAAAGCTCTACGACAAGATCACTAACCGCC
This sequence comes from uncultured bacterium, assembly GCA_903839905.1. Lineage (GTDB taxonomy): Bacteria > Patescibacteriota > Minisyncoccia > Minisyncoccales > JAQTVQ01 > CAIMDX01. Next base: position 4,153 of record CAIMDX010000078.1, on the reverse strand, counting down.
GGGTTACGCTCGAGAACATGGACTTGTTCGATAGGCAGGAATTGGGTGCGTTCGCCGGAACCGTCCATCATTGCGTAGTTTTCGGCTCGGAGAACATCGCCGAAGCCGTGAACTTTGATTTCTCAAAGGTTGACCGCAAGTCGAGAGGCTTCTTAAACATCGCATAACGCAATGAAAGAAAAACGGAACCGCCGGGCCTTGGCCCCTCTCAAGGCGTTTTTAAAAGATATGTTAGTTGGAGAAAAATCGGTACCCGCCTCGCCGGAAAGCAAGACGACGGTTTTGGAATATCCGCTGTGGCGGTTTCCAATCGAGAAAAACCGGATGGGTCTTGGTTGGGTGGACGGGGAGTTGAACCCTACCACCGGGCTTGTTGGCAATATCAAGGGGATTGATACGGCCTACCGGAGCACTCACTTCTACGCCGTGGGCGCTTCCGGTTCGGGCAAGTCCAAATTTTTGCAGTCGCTTATCATACAGGACATTATTCGCGACGAAGGCTTTGGTGTGATTGATCCTCACGGCGATCTGGTGGAAGACGTCAAAGGATGGTTGCACTTTTGGACGAAAAAAGATTTTCGCAGCGAGATCGTGCTTATTGATCCGGCGGATTTGGAAAACACGGCTTGTTTCAATCCGCTTGAGCCGGTGGACGGCATACCGCCGGAACGATTGGCCGGGCAATTAGTGGAAGCGTTCAAAAAAATATGGGCCGACGCGTGGGGCGAGAGGATGGCCGACATTCTGCGTAATTCTTTAATCGCTTTGGCGGAAAACAATTTGACGCTTCTTGAACTGCCGCTGCTTTTGACGGAAAAGGCGGCCCGCAAGAAGATTTTGGCCAACGTCAAAAGCCCGACCTGCCTCCAAAGATTCAAATATTTTGAATCCGTGCCCGCCAGCACCTGGCGAGAATGGCTGGAATCAACGCTCAATAAAGTTGACGCGTTTCTCTCCGATCCGGCGATCAGAATGATCTTCGCTTCCAAACGAAGCTCATTCAATCTGCGGGATATTATGGACCACAAGAAAATCCTGCTGGTGAATCTTAACAAGGGAAAGTTAGGCGACAGCGCAAACCTTTTAGGGGCGTTGCTGGTGAGCAAAATTAAGATGGCGGCGTTTTCGAGAACCGATATTCCGCAAACCGAACGCCAGCCATTCTATCTCTATATCGACGAGTTTCAGAATTTTGCGACAAACAGCTTTGTCGAGATTTTGAGCGAGGCGAGAAAATACCGGCTTTCCCTGATACTGGCGCATCAAAACTTGAGCCAGCTTTCCGAAGATTTGCGGGATTCCATTCTGGCCAACTGCGGCATCCAGGCGTGCTTCCGAGTTAATCGCGAAGACGCGCAATTGTTGGCCCGCGAGATCATGGGGCCGATCTATCGCAGCAAACCGGGCTGGGAACTCAACATCCAGCTTTTGCAAGAAGTACCGACACGCTGTTGCTATGTTGCCAACAAGCAAGAGAACGGGATCGTGGGTATCCGTACTTTGCCCGTACCTTGCCCTTGGGAACTGATGGCGGATGTTGACGACAACTGGAACGAAGAAAACTATCGCGTGCTTACCGGACAGCTGGGGATCGGCGCGGATTATGTGAAGAGCAGGGGCGAGGTTGAGAGCGAAATTGCGGAGAGGGAAAGGGAACTAATGTCCGGTTTGCAGGAAGAAACTTTCAAGGACAAAAAGGGCTAAGAACAGGCTTTATTCTTTACTTCTTTTCTGTTTGTAGTAAAAATAATGCAAGCAGTTTTTTAGTTTAAAAAACATATAAGTCATAAAAACAATTTTATGGCCGGACTATCAAACGAAAGAATTCAAGAGTTCAAAAATATCCTCGAAAAAAAGAAGGGTAAAGAAATTTCTTGGGAAGAAGCGGCTGAAGGAGCGCGCAGCTTGGTTGGCCTTTTCGAAGTACTGCATCGCTGTTGGGTGGACGAACAAATAAGAAAAAAGAAACTCGAAGAGCATCCGAACGGATTCCAACTTGATGGCATAGGCTATACCTGTTTTATCTGTGGGGGCAGTACTCCGGTTGGCGGCAATTGGTATGATAAATACGGCATTAAATGCAAAATATGCCAAGGAGCGATCGTTAGAAAAGAAATTCCCGCATCCTTGGCGAAGAATAGGAAAAGTTGGTATTCAAAATATGAAATTGAAGACCGTTTCAATATAAAAGGGCCAACACTAAGAAGCTGGATCAAAAATGGTATTTTGAAAGCGCGGACGGTAACTCACGACGGCAAAGGAGTTCACGCGCAACTATTTTTGATAAAAGATAATAAAGATACTTTGCCGCCAAAGAAAATGACCGAATCGCAATTGGTAAAAGAAACGAAGGAGGGGAAGGACTGGTTTCATTCGGAGCCTTGGTACAGGTTTGTCGATCCTAAAGAACATCTTAAAGGATATAAGATTATGGATTATTTGCAGGTAGTTAAAAAGTGATTGAAATTAACTTATGGCCGAAGATATTTTTGAATTAAAACCTGGAATGTATGGACTCAATGTGAACATTCGTGCTCTTTTGAGGCGTTTTGCTTCTGGCGGCAAGAAAAATCCAACATTAATTGTTGCAGAAAGATTTTTAAGTATATTTGAAGACCATGGCGTTGCCATTTCGCAAATCCCACGCTTAGTACCAAATTTATCTTTGGATCAACTTCAAAATCCTGAATCGTTGAGGCCAGCGTTAACACCAGAAATTCTCCGGGATACAGCAAGACTGTTTCAAATTAAATTATCATGGTTAGAGGGTATAACAGACCAGATATATGATTACGACTTTTTTTATAAAGATCCTTGGAGATTTTTTGATGATTTTAGAAAACTCAATAGAGAGGACTTCTTTTCTCCGATAGCCGTATTTTGTTCAACCACAAAGCTTAATTACGAAGGAGGCCGAGGCCAGCTAATTGTACCCGTATTGAGAGAAAAGTGCGCTCAATTTGGCGATAATGTAATCTATAGATATCATATATATGATGAATTTGATTGGGGCTATCAGAAATGCCGTATTCAATTAAAAGCGATGGTTAGAATATTGGAGAAGAAGTTGAAGGTTCCTGTTGTTCCTATGTATCAGATAAATAAAAAGATATTGAAAGGCATCGAATCCGGACGTATTGTTCCTCGGCAATATTATGGGAGAGAAAAAACAGATCCTTCTTTAGAGGACTACTCTTTATCGCCAGAAGAAAGTGCCGTTTCCAAAGAGGCGGACGAGTTGCCAATTGTGCTTAATTACATCAAGGCATATAAACTTGATGATAATGAAAAAATTAGTAGATTATTTAAAAAGAGATTTTTTTGAAGCAGAATATTATATTCGTCTAATCAACCGTCAGGAGGCCTTGCTCTCTTTGATGGTAGGAAAAACGTATGAAAAAGAAGGTCATTACTCTTAAGAGGTATAAAGAAATAATAAAACCTGGGGAGCAATTGAGTTATAGTGCTGAATCTTTGATTAAACCAATAAGATTGCCACCTGAAAATGGGATTTTTTTTGCTGTGCATGGGCCGGAAGCATTAGTGGCTAATCAATATAACGGGACTGTTTATGTTTGTAGAAAAGATGGTAGAGATTTAAAACCTTTGAACTTCGACGTTTACTCTATTCAAGCAACCGCAGATCCAGATATTATTGAAATAACAATCCTTCCCAAGCAAAGTTATCATTGGACAGACGATGTCCCAGATATTATGAAAGATTCTGCTCCGGAATGGGTAAAAGAAAAAATTGAAAAAGTAAGAAAGGATAATTCCCAACAAAATTAGAGAATCTATGATTATCAAAGAATGCAAAATGCCAGACATCTCCGACCTAGCGCCGTCTGTGATAGGAGCTTTTCTGATTACATCACTTGCTGGATCAAATGTCGGAAAAACAAAAGAGGAAATAGCTTGCTTCTCCGTCATCGCTAGGCTTATCGATAAAGCAAAAGTTGAGTATCTAACGGCCAGAGAGGCGGTAATTAAGGAGGTGGAAGAGAGAAAAATGACTTATGATGAAATCACGAAACGCGACGATGGTCAGTATTTTTTTATATGCGAGATCACTAATCATCTTGAGAATTGCATAAACGCTCTTTCAAGGATTTACAAGCTACGTAAACTACTGTCGCCGAAATATCAATTCTTG
>CAIMDX010000077.1 GCA_903839905.1 uncultured bacterium | reverse complement strand
GAGGAAGCTTTTTTGTAAAATCAATAACTTCTTCACTAAACTTAGTAGTCCTCTCAACTAAATCATATTCCCGTTTAGGATTTTGGTCATTGGGGCTTGGTTGGGCATTGGTCATTGGGGTTTGGAATTTAAATCTAACAATTTTGCATTTTGATTTTTACATTTTCATTTCTAGGGTCAATTCCGTTAGAGATTCTTAATCCTAAGTATTTTGTAAGACCATAAACCGATTGCTAGTCCATGCTGACGAAGACTGCTGTAGAAATTACTGTGGTCCATAAGCCGTCTTTGTTTCCTTGAGCTGACTGGCAGGTATGGGTCGTCTTGAAAATATTACCGCTGGCGATATATGTTTGCTTCCTCTCGTCCCAAGCCTGATTCACATCAAAAGGGATCCCCAGGGTAGTAGCCAGCATTGTCGCTGCCAGATCTTCCGCATATTCTCCGGATACTTCGGCTTTTTCACCAAAAGTATGGTGTTCAGACAAATAGCCGTGATGATTGGGATCGCTCGGCACTGCCAAGCCGATAGCCGCTGAAACAAGCCTATTCGGCTCGCTGGTTTCATTGCGCGCCATCACGCAAAAAGTGATTTGTCCGGGTTCTAAAAGTTTCAGACCTTCATCTTTGGAAACTATCTTGCAATTCGGCGGAAAAATGCTGGAGACATAAACCAGATTGCATTTTTCAATTCCGGCGCTGCGCAAGGCCAGCTCAAAAGAAGAAAGTTTATCTTTGTGGACTCCCACCCCTTTGGTAAAGAAAATTTTTGCAGGAACCATATCTAGTTAATTAGCTATGAGTAATGAGTTGATGAGAGGCGAAACATTGGATGCTCCGTTATCAATTACTCATTAGCCATACTGTTAATTAAATTATTACTCTTTAAATGAAAAAACCGTTTAGCTTAATAAAACAAAAACGGCTTTTTAAAAAATATTGAAAATTTTTTGAAAGGCTAATTGTCTCCACTTTTTTCTTCTTCAACGGCGGCGTAAGGGCAAACACTTTCGCCTCCGGCTTTTTCTATTTTTTCAGAATCAATAATTAACGCTTTCCCATCTGTCCCAAGCTCAGTTCCTCCCGAAGAAACGGCCACACAAACCCCGCAACCAACGCATTTTTCTTTATCAACTCTATAATTTTTAGGCATAATTTTATTTTTAAATTTTTTATCAACATTAAAAATGTTTTTCGGCTTTAAACAGCGAAAAATATCTTGCAGATTATTAACAAAACTTATCTTAACAGAATAAGATTTTTTGGCAAATAGAAAGCCTAGACTAGAATCAAAACTTAAAAGGAATTTCCGGCTCAATTCCGCTTAGAAGCCTCTGGATATTTCCTCTTAAAGCTATCGTGATGATTAAAGCGCCGAACAGAGAATAAACGGCCAAAGGAATATCTTTTTCAATGAAAAAAATCAAAACGGATAAGATCCAGGGAAGAAACAGGTTGGCCACGCTCATTCTTTTGGAGATTATTAAAATAACTGCAAAGATCCCTGCGCCTAAAAAAAATAACGGATTGGCAATTCCGGCAAAAGCGATTAATGCCCCGTAAAAAGGAGCTCCGCCTTTTCCTCCTTTAAAATTAAGCCAAATGGGAAAAATATGGCCTACTACCGGCATAAAAGCCACGGCCATAATTTCCCACCGGTTTGTCAGATAAATCAAAGCCATCATGGTCGGCAAATACGATTTTAAAATGTCTAAAGCAATATTCACCAAGCCCCAGCGCCAGCCAAGAACCCTGGAAACATTGGTGCTGCTGGTAGCCTTGCTGCCGATTGTCCTAATGTCTATCCCTTTCATTTTGGGAATAAGATAGCCGAACGGAATAGACCCCATTAAATAAGCGAAAACGAATAATAATAAAAAGGTTGCGTCCATAATTTTATTTTACTTGCCTGCCGTAGGCATGGCCTACCCCTGCCCGCCGGTAGGCGGGAATTGGCAGGCATTTTTAATTTTATTATATATTTTAATATTCACAGGCGTTTGCGCTTCAAGTTTTTGCGCCAATTTTATTATCGCTCCGTTATAATGGCTTGCTTCGCTTAGATCCTTCGGCTTGTCTCCCCTGCCTTTACTGATCAGGTTGCCCAAAATATTTCTTAAGACAGCCAGCAATGGCATAGGTGTAATATTAATAATATCAGATAAATTTTTAACCGGATAATGGTCAAAGTTAATAAATTTTCCGTTCGCAAGCTTAACTGTTACGGCGTATTCCCTTAAAGACATTATCTCTTCCTGAAAAATATTTTTATTTTTAAACCCTTCCTGTACCGACTTGCCCCAAGAAGCGGAAGCCATGCCGATTAAATTCAAAAAAAGCTTGGAATATTCCATATTCCGGCAATCTTTTCTTTGATATTCCTTAAATTCCACCCCAGCCTTTGTCAAAATATTCCTGAATCCAGCTGTATCAATCGGGCCGAAAGCGCTGGAAAAAACCAGCCTAATCGGCTCAAAATATTTCAAGCAAATCTTATCGTCCATCCGAATCCCGTCCACGGCATTAAATAAATTCAGCCTGATAATTTGCACTTTACAAGCTTCGGCCCGAAAAACTTCCTGCAAAGCGGAAACAGCTTCTTCAATAGTCTCAAAACCGTTTTGAGAAAGAATCAAGGCCGGCATCTTCCCGTTTTTTTCCTTAACGATCTGGTAATAATATTTTACAACTGGAAAAACAGGATATCTGGTAGAAACAAAAATATAATCCGGCATTGCTTGCGCGGCAAAATTTTTGTCTTCAATAACATTTCCCTCAAAAGCCTGCGCTTCAAAACCTCTTTTTCGCACCAAAAGTTTTTTTGCTTTTATCAATTCTATTTCCTGCAGCCTGCCTATCCCTAAAACTTCGGCTGATCTTTTGAATTGCTCGGCAAAAAGAGTTCCAGTCCTTCCGCCGATGCCGACAATAGCTATTTTTTCCATATTTTTTTAAGGGCTAACACGGGTGAATTTTATGCACGGGTTTCACCCGTGTAAATTTTACTTGCGGTAAGAACAGATATCCCTAAAGTCGCAATAATTGCATTGAGGGAAGACGGGTTTTGGCGCGAAATCGCTTTGCTTGAGCGTTGATATGCGCTTGGCCAAGCCCTCCTCCGTGCTTTCCACTTCGCTGTCTTTGGGCATAAAAGAAACCAGCGAACAATTATTCAAATAATGGTAAGTCAATTTTTGAGCCGAAAGATCAAAAACTTTTTTTAAAGCCAAATGGTAAATCAAAAGCTGGAGCTTTTCAGAATCAGCCAAACTGTTTTTCGTATTCGGCCGGCCGGTTTTATAATCAAGTATCTCTATATTTTCTTTTCCGATTTTATCAATACGGTCTATTTTTCCGATGAAAAAATCTTCTTCTATTTTTAGCCTGAAATCTTGTTCCAAGGCCGGATTGCCGTTCAAAAACAAAATTTGCGGTTTCGCTTCCTGAAAATGCTCCCAAAAAGCTTTTAAGCTTTTTTCTCCCTGTTTGAAATATTCATTTTTCTGCGACTGGCTCTCAAACCAATCATCTATCCATTCTTCTTTATAAATTTTGACTAGATCTTCGTATCCCAGCTTGCCGCCCTTGCCCTTTACTGCCGGCTCTTTGCCGCCGAAAAGATTGGTTTGGCTTAACTGGCTAGCTCTTGAGACCAAGCCGACAAAACGGTAAAGGGCGTTATGCATAGTTTTGCCAAAACTTAAAGCCGGCTTGCCCCTGGACGGAATTTTTAAAAGATAAGAAAACTTATATTGCAGCGGGCATTTATCAAAAGTGGAAAGCTGGGTAAAAGAAAAATATCCGGGAAAATTAAATTTTGAATCAGTTTTGATCTTGGCCTTGGCTATATTATTCCGTTCAAAAACAAACCCGGCTTTTCTAGGAGAAGTTTTGGCAAAATCTCCGCGGTCTTTAATGAACCCGGCTTCCAATAAAAACCGACTGGGCTTTTTAAGCGTTTTCCCGCCGTAATCTTTGGCCCAAGTCAAAAATAAAGCTTTCTTGGCCCGAGTTACTCCGACATAAAAAAGCCGCCTTTCTTCCTGCAAGTGAAAATCTCCTTCTGGCAAAACTTCTTTGACTAATGGCTCTGGGATGGAAATAGGATCGCTCCGGCCGACGCTGGGAAACCTCCGGTCAGCCATATTGACCAAAAAAACATATTTGAATTCCAGCCCCTTGGCCGAATGCAAGGTCATAATTTTTACCGACTCCGGGCCGTCTTCCAAACTGAATTTCATTGAACCTTCGTCCCCTGCTTCCAGCTCCATTTTGAACTGTTCCAAAAAACTGAAAAGCTTGGTATCCACATTGCTATCTTCAAAGTCCTTAAGCTTCCGATAAAATTGCGAAGTAATTTCGCTGTCTTGGAAACTCGCTTCGCTGTCTTGGCTGAAATACTTCACAAAACCCAAGTCGTGTAAAATGATAATAAACAGCTCGGAAACATTTTTTTCTTTGGCCAAGCTCGCGTGCTTCTTGATCTGAGAAGCAAGCCAATTAGCCTTATTTACAGTTTCAGGCTCTAAATCCTTGATCATTGACAGCTGGTCCAAAGCCTGAAAAATTGAGATCGCTTTTTGATTGCCGTATTGAATGATCTTGGCGATATCCGGCGCAGGTATTTGGAAAAAAGGAATATTTAAAACGCGATAAAAACTGGACGAATCGTGAAGATCGGCCAATATTTTAAGATAAGAAACCAAGTCTAAGACCATTGGTTTTAAATAAAGGCCTTTAGATGCCAAAAATTGATAAGGCATATTTGATCGTTCCAATCCTTGGGCAAAAGTGTTGGCAATCTCGTTGGTCCTGGCCAAAATCGCGAAATCGGACAAAGCCGCGGCTTTATCAGATTCTTTTAGTTTTCGTATGCGGCCGATTACTCCGGAAACTTCTTCCTGCCCGTTCTCAAAGATCACATGTTCTATTATGCCCGGATTTTCGTCAGCGCTTTTTAATTTCTTGCTGATCTGGCCAAAACCAGCCAAGCTAATCCCCTTTTTCTTAGCCTGCTCTTTTAATCCTTGGATCTCGTTCAAGCGGCACTCCAAGCGGTTAGGATTGTTAAGCTGGATAAAATTATAAGCCAAATCAAGAATATTCTGCGGCGAACGATAATTTTTCACCAAAATCACTTCTTTTGATTCGGGGTAATCTTTTTTAAACTGCAAAACATTATTAAAGGATGCTCCGGAAAAAGAATAAATTGATTGGTCGTCGTCAGCGCAAACAGTGATATTGTTTTTAGGCGCTGCCAAGATTTTCAACAATTCGTATTGCACCCAATTAGTGTCCTGGAATTCGTCCACAAGAATATATTTGAATTGCTCTCTGTATTTTTCCAAAATCAAAGGCCGTTCACGGAAAAGCTTGATGGCATAGCTTAATAAATCGCCGAAATCCAGCGCGTTATTGTCCAGAAGCAATTTTTGGTAGACATGATAAGCTTGAGCCACTTCTTTTGTTTTTTCAGCTTCTTCCTGCTGTTTCAAAAGCTCCATCTTTTCTTTGCCTTTCAATCCTCGGGAAATGGCCGGAGCGTCGTCTAAGTTTGCCTTCAAAGAATCGGAATATTTCAAATAATCTTCAGGATAAATGCCTTCGTTTTTTAATTTCTTGAAATGATCAAGCAAAGCATGGATGAATTTAGTAGAGTTCCCAAGAGGCTTATAATATTTCAAAAAATCAAATTTCTCAAAGTTTTTTCTGACCAAAATCCAACCGCCGATCTCGTCCAACAGCTTGAAATTGGTAGGTAGACCAATTTCCAAACCGTAATCTTTCAAAACTTTCTCGCAAAAAGAATGAAATGTTGAGATCCAAAGGTCGTAATAACCAAACGGCAAAGCAATATCCACGCGTTCCTCCATTTCCTGAGCCGCTTTCTCGGTAAAAGTCAAAGCCAAAATTTCCTCGGGCTTGGCCAAGCCGCTTTCAATTAAATGCACTATTTTTTGCGTCAAAACCGCTGTTTTCCCCGTTCCTGCCCCGGCCACAATCAAAAGAGGGCCCTTAACATGCCCTACCGCCGCCTGCTGTTCCTTATTAAGCTTCAAAAAATCATCTTTCACCTTCTTCACAATGATAAGTTTATAAGAAAACGGCTGAAAAAGAAAGTTTGATTAATCTTAAAAACCAATAATACTCCCAAAGGTCTAACCTTTGGAAAAAAGTATTACCAAGGGCACCAAAGGTTAGACCTTTGGAGGCCTTTAGACGCACTTACAGGCTTTTAAAAACTAGAGGAGAAGTTCCAAGGCTCCTCCAGCCAGGCATAGAATGCCGAAGATCAAGGCGAACCAAAAAAAGTTTATTTTTTTGGCCCAGGCAAGCAATATTTTCAAGCTTGCCAACCCAACTAAGAAAGAAAAAAGAACGGAAACAAGCGTGCCGGAAGAAAAAAGAACTTTATCGCCAAAAAGAAGCAAATAAGCCGAAGAAGCGAAAACTACGGGCGCAGAAATGATAAATGAAGTCTTTAAAACTTTTTCCGGATCGTTTTCTTTAAGCGACAGGCCGAAAATTGTTGAACCGGAGCGGGATAGCCCTGGAATAGCCGAAAATCCTTGCAAAAGACCGACTATTACAGCCAGCTGGTTATCGCTTAAATTGAATTTCCGCCCCTGTTTTTGGAAAAAAGCAGTGGCAATCAAGGCCAATCCCATTAAAGTTAAAAGGCCATTGCCGATATTCAATTCTCGCGCAAATTTATAAACCAGTAAGCCGACAGCCAAAGAAATGATTGTCACTAAAACGAAAAATTTAAAAAACTTTTTATCTTTGACAAGCAACAGATCAATAAAATCATGCCAAAAATAAATCCCCACGGCCAATAAGGTTCCCAAATGCAAAAACAAAGAAAAATCAACGGCATTAACCCCGATCTTAAAAATATTAGAGACCAAAGAAACCACGCCTTCGCTGGAAATGGGAAGCCACTCAAAGATACCCTGCAGTGTGCCTAAAATAATATATTGAAGATAGTAGATCATAAATTGCTCTAATTTCTAATAACTAATTAACCTAATCAAATCCCAAATCCTAATGACCAATGCCCAACCAAATCCTAATTTCCAAAATCCCTGCCTACCGGCAGGCAGGCCAAACGGAGTAATTGGTCATTGGGGCTTGGGATTTTATTGGACATTGGGATTTGGTCATTGGGGCTTCTTTAGGAATTAGGTTAATTAGATATTAATTATTTTAACAAATCTTTCTCTCCCAAGCTGATCCTTGTATATTTTATAGTCCTGCCACCCGTATTTCTCCAGGGCCTTCTCCAGTTCTTTTTTTTGGTAAAAATCAAACTCCATAAAAATCTTGCCTGCTGGCTTTAAAAAATTCTTCGCCTGCTTCAAAAATTTATCAATGAAAAACATTCCTTCTTTCTTGCCGTCCAGCGCGATCATGGGCTCAAAAGCTCTGGCCGAAGGCTGTATCAAATGAAATCTTGATTCCGCGATATAAGGAGGGTTGGCTAAAATATAATCATACTTCTTTTTGATCTTTGAAAAAACATCCGTTTCAATCACCTTTGATCTTTTCTTCTCTAATCCGTTGATCTTTAAATTTATTTTAATTTGTTTGATACTCTTAGCGTCAACATCCCCAAAATCGCAAAAAACATTTTCAACTTTGGCCAAAACGGCCAAACCAATACAGCCGGATCCGGAAAAAATATCTAAACATTCTATTTTCCTTTTGTCCTCTTTTTTTATTTCCTTAATGGCCGCTTTAACCCAAAAAGCTGTTTCCGGCCGCGGGATCAAAGGCCTTTGAGACAGATCTATTTCCAGGCCTAAAAATTTGGCAAATCCTTTTTTATATTCTTTCGGAAATTCTGACTCCATAAAGTTCATCGGATTTTTAAATATTTTTCAATATTTTTTAAATGATCTTCGTAAGTCTTGGCGCAATGGATATTCCCTTCGGAATCGTGCAAATAATAAAAATAAGAATTTTTTTCGGGAAATAAAGCGGCTTTCAGCGCTTCCCTGCCCGGGTTGCAGATCGGAGATGGAGGTAGGCCCTTGTTCAAATATGTATTATAAGGCGACCCGGCCGACTTATCTGCCGATGAAACTTTCGGCCACCAATCTTCTAACGAACCAATCTGATATTGCAGGGTTGCGTCAATATCCAGCTTCATTCCTTGATCTAAACGATTAAAAATTATCCCTGCCACTAAAGGCATCTCTTCCGCGCCCCGCGCTTCGCGCTGCACCAGCGATGCTAAAACAATTGCTTCTTCCGGCGAAAGGCGGTTGTCATAACCTTCTGCTAAAATTGCAAATTCTTCGTTGAATTGATCGGATAGCCTTCCGGCGATATCCTTGCCGGTCCAGTCAAGATCCAATAAATAAGTTTCCGGAAAAATATATCCTTCTTTGGAATTATCTAAAAATAATTTGGTTTGCGCATCGTCCCAGCCAAGCTCCTTCTGCAAAATTTCCGCAACCTCTTCTTTTCTCAATCCTTCGGGCAAGGTCGCCCATTTTTGGACAGGATGCAATGCCAAAGTTTCAACGATTTCAAAAACCAGCATGCTTTTAGAAATGTAATAACCGCCAGGCTGGATCTTCCCCTGCAAATTTTTACTTTTGATTGCCTGCTCAAAGGCTTGCTGGCTGCGGATAAACCCTTCTTTTTCCAAGCGAGCGGCCAGTTCTTTTTCGGAAAAAACTTTTGCAATAATAAACGGCTCTTTGGCTAGTCTGCCAAAATGCGGCGGCAAAAATTGCATAAAAAAATATAAAAAAAGACCGGCCAAGGACAAAAAAATAAGAACAAAAAATATTTTTTTCATAAAAAATCAGATATTTTTGTAGAGAATAATCGCCGTTAATATCCCTAAAACCAATCCGAAAAATGCTTCAATGCGGCTGTGTCCGATCAGCTCTTTAAGGCGCTTCATTTGAAGTCCTTTTTTATTGTAGAGGTCATCTATAATATAATTAAGCATTTCCGCCTGCCGTCCGGATTCCCGCCGCAAAGTGAAAGCGTCATAAATAACGATAAATGCCAAAACCGCGGCAATGGCAAAATAAGCGGAATTAAAACCGAAAACCAAACCGCAGGAAGTGGCTAAAGCGGCCACGGAAGCGGAATGAGAGCTGGGAAATCCGCCTGTGGCCACGAATTTTTTAAGATCTTCTTTGCTAAAGCCGTCTTTGAAAGATTCTAAAACCTTCAAAATTTGGGCAAAAAACCAAGCCAGCAAGCTGGCCACCAAAGGCTGATTTTCAATTATCTGCTGCCAAAAATTCATAAATAATTATTTTAAATTTTATAATATTCTTAAACGACATAGATCTAAATCCCAAACCCCAATGACCAATGCCCAACCAAATCCTAATGACCAACTATCTCCTTCTGTTCTAGATGATTTCACTTTTGGGATTTTAAGCGCTTAGAGTTTGATTGGTCATTGCCTGCCTGCCGGTAGGCAGGGGATTTGGTCATTGTGGCTTCGCCTGCTATCAAGCAGGCGTTTCTATTCGTATCTTAACGCTTCAATTGCGTTCAGCCTGGCTGCCCGGCGCGCCGGATAAATGCCGAAGATCAAACCGATAGCCGTAGCCACGCCGAAAGCCCAAAGTACTGCAGCCAGAGGAAAGGAAAAAGACCAAGTCGTAGCTAAAACCATTCCTAAAATAATACCGGCTAAAAATGCAAAAAACAATCCAAAAAGTATCCCTATCGCTCCTCCTATTAAAGTTAAGATCAGCGCTTCTATCAAAAATTGGGTCATAATATCCGATTCGCGAGCGCCGACGGCCTTCCTTAACCCTATTTCTTTTGTCCTTTCAGTGACCGAAACAAGCATGATGTTCATAATACCGATTCCCCCTACCAGCAAAGCAATAGCTGCGACCGAAGATAAGAACATTGTAAAAATACTGATAACCGTATCCAATATCTCCGCTGTTTCTTTTTGGCTGACCACCTTGAAATCATCTTTGGCCGGGTCTCCTTCCGGATTATCTATCCTGTGCCTTTCCCTAATAGTTAAACGGATGCTCTCTACTGTTTCCTCTATCCTATTCTCGTCTTTTGCTTGAACCACTATCTGCTTTAAATAATCAACCCCCAAAATGATCTTTTGAACTGTTGTCACCGGCAGATAAATGACCTCATCTAAATTCATGAACATTTGCGTTCCCTGCTGGTCCAAAGATCCAACGACCCTAAAATTGTTATCTTTGATCCTAACGATCTTGCCGACAGGATCTTCATCTCCGAACAAGGTCTCTTTGACCTTATATCCAAGCACTACATCGCGGCCCAAAGACTTGACATCTTCTTCGGTAAAATTATTGCCGTAAAGAAATTCCGCCTTGGTCAAAATGCTAAGTCCTGCAGGAGTAGTGCCCAAATATGTCACCTTAAAATCTTTGCCTTTATAAAAAACTTTTTCCGCGCCAAAAGCCAGCGGAGCCGCCTTGCTTATCAACGGATCTTTTTCAATGGCTTTGTAATCTTCGTATTTCAAGGTTTTGATGGTCATTTGTTCCAGCATAGACTGCATCCCCTGATTCCCTTCCATCTTTTTGGAAAAAGCCCCTGGTTCTACAAAAATATTGTTTGACCCTAAAGAAGAAAACTGGCCGATAATCAACTGCTTAGTACCATCGCCGATTGAAACCATTGTTATAACCGAGGCAATACCGATAACGATCCCGAGCATTGTCAAAGCCGAGCGGGTTTTATTGCTCTTTAAGCTCACGAAAGCTGTTTTAATTGATTCAATCAAGCTCATAATTATTTTATCAAGCCGTTTTTAGCCAATCTCCGATCAACCACTTTCTCATCTGAAATAATTTTGCCGTCTTTCATCTGGATTATTCTTTGAGCCATCTCGGAAGTATATTTTTCATGAGTCACTAAAATAATAGTATGGCCTTCGTCGTTAAGTTTTTGAAGAAGCTCTAAAACATTCTGGCCGGAAACGCTGTCCAAATTTCCAGTCGGTTCATCGGCGAATATGATAGCTGGATGATTGACCAAGGCCCTGGCAATGGCAACCCTTTGCTGCTCTCCGCCCGAAAGCTGGTTGGAAAAATTATTCATCTTGTTCCCAAGACCCACACTGTCCAAAGCAATCCTCACCATCTCTTTTTCTTTTTCATCTAACAGCCCGCTATAGACCAAGGGTAATTTGACATTATTAAAAATGGAAGTTCTTGGCAAAAGATTGAAAGATTGGAAAACAAATCCCATCTTCTTGTTGCGGATGCGAGCTAATTCATCATCGGACATCGCAAGAGCATCCCTGCCTTCAAAATGATAGGACCCGGAAGTCGGCCGGTCCAGCAATCCCAAAGTATGCATTAAAGTTGACT
>CAIMDX010000076.1 GCA_903839905.1 uncultured bacterium | reverse complement strand
TTTTGTAAGCTTTTCAATTTCGGTTTTAATCGGCAACCCCATTTTCTCTAAAACAACGGACGGGATTATCATCTCGTAATTTTTAAGTTCTTGTTTCTGGATTGCACCTTCTCGCAAGAATTTTCCTTCTCGGTAGTCGTCGGTATTCACGAGATGTCGTACTACATCAAGTAATGCACCGTCGGTTGCAATGTTGGTATGCGCGATTAGGAGCACGCTTAATTTTTTTGCTAAAAATCCTTCAACGATTCTGGCGATTGTTTGTGTTTTTCCTGTTCCGGGCGGTCCCCAGATAAATGAAACTTCACTGCCAAGCGCTAATTTGATTGCTTCTTCTTGTGATGTGTTTGGGAGTTCTGTTTGAGACGGAGGGATTGTATAATCCGATTTTTTAATAACAGCCGGTTTTAAATTAAAAGTTTTTTCTGCGAGATCAGTTAGGATGATCTCCCCATTGTCCACTTTTTTTAACTTGTCATATAAGAGCTGTAATAAATAGTAACTCGAAATAATAAGCTTAGCTTCGGGAATAACTGCACCAAGATTTTTGTCCAGCTCGACTTGGATGTTTTTTTCATTGATAGCAATGATTCGACCCGTAGCGCTTTCGCCCCTTACCCTAACTTCAACATCAGTATCTGGCTCAATGTTTTGGAAGAACTCTAGAACAAACTCGTAGATATAAACATCGCCAACGCTATTTAAAAGCTGGCCGTTTTTGGCTTTTAATTGAGCGCTTCCTTCTTCTCGCAAATAATTAATATTTGCTTCAAGAGCCGCTAACATTTCTTTAATGTATGTTGCGTCCATATCAATTTAATAGATCACTTGCTTTAATTCCAAGTGCATTGGCGATTTTTTCGATTGTTGCGAGGGTGGGATTTTTCTTGCCACTTTCAAGATTACTAATATAGGCGCGGTCTAAGCCCAATTTTCGACAGATGTCGCCTTGGGTCATATCCTTTTCAAGGCGGATTCTTCTCATATTCGCGCCTAGTTTTTTAGCTGATTCGTTCATAGTTGTTATCAGTAATTATAGAGGGAGTTGTTTTTCAAAACAATATTGTTATATAATACAATACACCTATGATTAATTACTTCCTTTATTGTCGAAAATCCACGGATACCGAAGATATGCAGGTTTTATCCATTGCCGCGCAACTTTCCGAGCTGCGGTCTTTTGCTAAACACGAAGGCTTGCATATAAAAGAAACTTTTATCGAAAAGCAATCGGCCAAAATTCCGGGGCGGCCGATCTTTACCGATATGCTCTCGCGAATAGAGAAGGGCGAAGCGCAAGGCATAATCTGCTGGAAGCTTGACCGTTTGGCCCGCAATCCAATTGACGGCGGACAAATCAGCTGGATGTTACAGCGCGACACAATACAGCATATCCAAACCCACGATAAAAGCTACTTGCCAACGGATAATGTTTTAATGATGAGCGTTGAGTTTGGAATGGCTAACCAGTATATTTTGGATTTAAGTCAGAACACAAGCCGAGGACTAAGGGAAAAAGCGCGACAAGGAATTTACCCCGGCCAAGCTCCGCTGGGATATATGAACGATAAAAGAACAAAGACTATCGCCTTGGACAGGAAGCAGGCAAAGGTAATAAAACAAGCTTTTGAACTTTACGCTCAAAACGAATCACGGCTGGAAGATATATCTTTATTCCTCGCCAATAATGGCGTTAAGACCGACCCCACCAGACGCTGGAAAAGTGAGGGCGGCAATCCTTTGAAGAAAGACCAAATTTCACGCCTTTTATCCAATCCTTTTTATTACGGATATTTTTACTATGGCGGCGAAATCCACGAAGGCAAACACGAGCCGATCATCACGAAGAAACTTTTTGATAAAGTGCAGGCGGTTTTAAAAGAAAGGAGCAAGCCGCAAAGAGCAAAGATTGAACCGAAGGCTTTATGTGGACTTTTCCAATGTGGCGAGTGCGGAATGATGGTAACTTGTGAATATCAAAAAGGCCATACTTATTACCGCTGTTCTAAAAAATCCAAGACTGTTAAATGCGGGCAACCCTATGTGAGAGAGGAAGAGCTTAATCGCAAGCTATGAGAAGAAATGCAAAAAATTTATTTGCCCGAAAATTGGTGAATAGATTTGATCCAAATGTCATACAATGAC
>CAIMDX010000075.1 GCA_903839905.1 uncultured bacterium | reverse complement strand
TACCTCGTCAATATCGACAATAAAGCCATTCTCCAAGAAATAAGATTCGAGATCAAAGTATTCCTGGACTTCCTTCAAGTCAATGCTTTTATTTGCTATTATTTCCGCTTCCAAATCTTCTTTTAATGTATTCTTTAATTTATCGATATTGGCCTCAAGATTATCATAATCTTTTTTTACAGCTTTAAAATGATTTTTAATGTTCTCGATTGCGGCACCTGACAAAATTTTGCTATATGTGCTGCCAGTTTTCCCAAGTCTTAGAATGGGATTCTGAAAATTTTTATCCTGCCGTACCTTATTTAAGACTTCAGTTATTTTATCTTCAACGACGTCCAAAGCCTCTTTCTTGTCGGAAAGAACCAGAACGGACTTATTTCGTAGAATCAAATCAAATATAATAGCGGTAATTGTATGGCTTTTCCCAGTTCCAGGCGGACCCTCAACAATAATATATTTACAATCATCATTTTTTATCGCTGATAAAATTTGAAGTTGTTCAGAATTTAAAGGAATAGGACTACTGAAGACCAATTTTTCACTGGTTTCTTTTTTGTCCCATTCATCTTCTACTAAAGGATTAAAAGATTGAGGATTATTATAAATAAAGTCCTCTATTAGCTGGTTAAATGTCTTGCCTAGAGGATTGTCGCCCGAAACAAGCAAGCGCATTATTTCCTCGTAATCATTTACCAATGCCTCGTCGGATTTGTCAAACAAAGATATATAACAAGAGTTCGAAACCCTTACAAGAGAACTTTTCGCTATCTGTGTATCTGGATTATTAAGATCAATCGACTTATCTAAATTAAAATAATTAGTAATCTCATTGATTATCTTACTTAGCAAATTTTTAAGGTCCTGCCGATGTTCCGCTAAGTAGATAATCCTTTCGGTAACCGTTTCTATACTACCTTTTCTTTCGTTTTCTTCGTTAAAACCCTGAACAATGAATTCAATAGCTTTTTTATTAATATAGATCTGGGAATCAAATTCTAAGTCCAATTTATCCCCTTGTTTATCAAGCGAAAAAGGAATATAAAAAATCGGAAATTTCGCGTTGCTAAAAGAAATATCGCAGAAATATAAATAAAATTCCTGCTTGTCCAAAATAGTTCGGTTCCTTTCTATCTCGTATACCTCAGAAAACAAGTCGTTTACTTTATAGTCTTCAAAAAATGAAGAAATATTTCCTTTTACGTCTTTTGTTCCAAAGCTCTCTTTGAGCTCCTTAAGGATGTTCACTTTTTCTTTTAATAAAAGAAGGTTAAGGACTTTCGATATTTTATTTTCAAGTAATTTGACCAGAACTGAAGTCAGCTCTTCTTCCATTAAATATATTGAATTTTCGTCTCCGAGATTTAAATTTTCTAGAGGTTTCTCAATATTTTCGATAAACGGTAAAACTAACTCTTTTTTAATTTCCTTAGAGGTAGCTTCAAAACAAGCGCTTAACGCTTTGTCATATTCTTTCGCATATAAAATTGAGGTTTTTTCAATTTCTTCTGCAGTTTTTTCTAAGGCTCTATCTATTTCTTTAGTAGAGACTTTTTCTGTTTGTAACTTAATAAGATCTACGAGATTTTTTGGGATATTAGTTCTATAAACACTTTTCCCGATAGAAATTGATGCATTTTTATCAAAAGCATGATTAACTGTCTTCCATACCAGATCGTTGAAAGTTGAATATTTATTTAAATTTAAACCGACCAATAGATTGCTATTGTTCCTTAGCTGTATACTCCGTCTAGGGATTTTTCTTTTATGGAAATCTGTTTCTAGGAAATCCATAAAATACTTGGCGACTTCTTTGATAAAAGCCAAGTTATTTCTTTGATCAGAAGATTTTTCTTTCCCTTGTATTGAATTATCCATAGAATCTTAGCTGCTAGAATAACCGGTAGATAAACCTTGCCAATTTATTACTGTTAGCCATCTAATATAAATTACCTCTTTTTGATTCGATTATCAATTATATAATTTTTTAAAAATTTGCGAAGCCTCCGGCTTCGATTTATATTATTTTTAAACGTAAATTACCCCTTCCCCCCTGCGGCTAAAATGCGTTGTGGATGCCTCGATTCCGGGCCGGCTGGTGCGCCAGCGGCTAATTGCGAGCGCAGCCCCTCGAAGGTACGCCGGAGAGGGGCAAGTGAAGCATAGTCGGGGGTCAGTTACTGGCCCTTTTCGTCAAAATCTGGTATTGTTTCATTGCACAAATGGGTTTGATAATAAGTCCTAACTTCATTCAGTAAATCCCGCCAAATCGTATAGGGTTCTGGGCTGTCCGGCATACTACGTGGTGCCGGGCCGCCCGGGACAAGGCAAGTTTTTCTAAAATTCTCGTGCTAAAGGCGGTCTCGCCTCACAGACATAGACATTTATTTTATAGAGCTTATTCTTTAAATAAATAACAATGATTTTAATAAGATCAAAATATGTCTAAAAAAAATATAATTATCGCGTTAGTAGCCTTTGGGCTCATCGTTATCGGATCTCTTCTTCTAGGGCCGCAAAAATCGCAGAAGGAAGGGCAGGTAGTTAACAATAACCAACCAACCGTTAAAAATGAGAGCGAGTGCGGCGATAACGGAAACTGTATCCGGGATGTCGCCGTGGCCAAACAGGATCCGAACATTTGTTCTAAAATTAGAAGCGTATCCGATCAGGGAGAATGCTACTCCGAGGTTGCGATCGCCAAACAGGACGAATCTGTCTGCTCCAGGATGATGGAGTCATACGAGGCGGAGTTATACAATAGAAAGAAATCGGTATATTGCTATTCGGAAATTGCAAGGCTTAAACAAGATCCGTCCATATGCGAAAAATATTTGGGAAAAGGGGATGATGCCGCATGTCTTCTAGGCGTGGCGAAATTAAAACAGGATCCATCCATTTGCGCGAAGATCAATCCGGCCAACTCTTATTGGCAGGATTGCTATCGGGATGTCGGCTTATTAAAACAAGATCCGTCCGTTTGCGATGTCATTACCGATTTGTGGAAGAAAGACGCCTGTTATTACGGTATTTTCAAAATTACGCATGATACTTCGCTTTGCGACGGGCTGGAAGTAAAAGACCATATCGAAGAATGCCGCCAGTTTGTGAAATAGGATATAAATTTAAATGTCTGAAAATTACTATCTTAAAATAGGGACGGCTAAAGATTTAAAAGACCCTAAAGAGAGAAGGCTGTATCGTTTTTTTGAAATGCTGCCGGGGCTTTTAAGTTTTTCAGTTCTAATATTAGCTGTTATTTTTTCCTGGAAACTGCCCTTGGCAGTTGCTTTTTTTATTATCATTTATGACCTTTACTGGTTTATCCGCAGTATCTATTTTTCATTTCACTTGCGCGCCGGCTACGATAGGATGAAAGCTTACGAAGAGACAAACTGGCTGGGCGAACTTGAGAAAATAGAAATGCCCCGGAAGAACGGGCTAAAAGTCGTTTCTTGGCGCGATCTTTATCATTTGGTGATCTTGCCTATGTATAAAGAGCCTTTAGCCGTGGTCCGTCCGTGTTTTTTAGCTTTAAGGGAAAGCGATTATCCCAAGGACCGGATGATTGTTGTTTTGTCTTGCGAGGAAGGCGGGCGAGAGCTTAGCGAAGAAACCGTTAAAAAAATATCAGAAGAATTTAAAAATGATTTTTTCAAGCTTTTGATAACCTGGCACCCGCAAGGATTGCCTGGAGAAATTCCCGGCCATGGATCAAACGATGCTTGGGCCGGTAAATTTGCATTGAAAGAGATAATTGACCCCTTAAGAATTCCTTATGAGAATACCATTATTTCTTCTTTTGATATTGATACCTGCGCTTTTCCTAAATATTTCAGCTGTTTGTCTTATCATTATTTGACTGCGGAAAAGCCGACTCGTACCAGCTTCCAGCCAATACCGCTTTACATCAATAATATTTGGCAAACACCGGTCATTTCCAGGGTCTTTGCTTTTTCTTCTACTTTTTGGCACACGATGAATCAGGAGCGGCCGGAGAAATTGATTACTTTTTCATCCCACTCTATGAGCTTTAAAGCCTTGGTTGATGTCGGATTCAAGCGGCCAAATGTTGTTTCCGACGACTCCAGGATTTTTTGGCAGTGCTTTTTGCAGTTTGACGGAGATTATCGCACAGTGCCTCTTTATTATCCTGTTTCTATGGATGCCAATGCCGCTGGAAGTTTTTGGCAGACTATGAAAAATATTTATCGCCAGCAAAAAAGATGGGCCTACGGAGCGGATGAAGTCCCTTATTTTTTATTCGGTTTTTTAAAAAATAAAAAAATACCTTTTTCCAAGAAAGTCTCTTTTTCTTGGGAAGCGATTGAAGGTTATGTCTCCTGGGCCACTTCAGCAATCTTGATTTTTTTCTTGGGCTGGCTTCCTTTGCGCTTGGGGGGCAGCGATTTTGCCCATACTTTGGTTTCTTATAATTTGCCCTTAATCACTAGTTGGATACTGACTTTTTCAATGATGGGGCTTTTGATCTCTGTTTATTTCAGCTTGATTCTTCTGCCGCCCAAGCCTTTAAGCTATGGCCGTTACAAATATCTTTATTTCGCGCTGGAGTGGCTTTTATTGCCCACGATCATGATTTTCTTCACCGCCATTCCGGCCCTAGACGCCCAGACCCGCCTGATGCTAGGGAAGTATATGGGATTTTGGGTAACACCAAAAACCCGGCAAGAATTATCAAAAAATCAAAAAAAGCAAAATTAAAAATTCTTTGACGATTCGGACGGAATTTTCAATGTTTAATTTTCAATTTTTTGATAATAAAAATATGCAGATTTTTATTCAAGGTGTACATTCGTCTCAAACCCCTCCAGCCTTCTTTTGATCAGGGGGTATTTTTTTAGGGAAGGATCTTCCTTCAAAATTGCTTTGGCCGCTTCTTTGGTTTTTTTCACCAACTCCACATCTTTCAGCGCGGCCATGGAGTAATCGGGGAGTCCCCATTGTTTGACGCCGAAGAAATCTCCTGGTCCGCGGATTTTCAGATCCATCTCCGCCAGCTTGAAGCCGTCGTCATATTTTACCAAAGCTTTCAGCCTTTGGTTTGTTTTACCAGACGCCGATTCGGTTAAAAGAAAACAGTAAGACTGGAAATCGCCTCGGCCGACGCGTCCCCGGAATTGGTGCAATTGGGCCAAGCCGAACCGGTCAGAGCCTTCAATGGCAATGACCGTGGCGTTGGCAATATCTATGCCGACCTCAACCACGGAGGTTGAAACCAGAATATCAAATTTTTTCTTTTTGAAATTTTTCATTACCAGGTCTTTTTCTTTTGGAAGCATTTTGCCGTGGAGCATTTCAATTTTCAGATTGGGGAAAATAGTTTTGGAAAGTTTTTCATACTCCTCTTTAACGGTTTTCATTTCCACCTGCTCAAACCAGCCTGATTTTTTTTGTTCCTCGGGATCTTTGGGCTCAATGCGCGGACAAATCACAAAAGCTTGTTTTCCTTTTTCAACTTCTTTTCTGATGAAATCGTAAATTTTTGGGCGGTCAGCCGGATCCACTATTTCGGTAATAATCTTTTTGCGGCCTTTGGGCATCTGGTCAATAACGGATATATCCAAGTCTCCCCAAATACTCAAGGCCAAGCTGCGGGGGATAGGAGTGGCGGTCATTGATAAGAAATGAGGGATAGTTTGATTTAGTTGCGTTCCGGCCAAACGGGCGCGCTGTTTGACTCCGAAACGGTGCTGTTC
>CAIMDX010000074.1 GCA_903839905.1 uncultured bacterium | reverse complement strand
CGCGGCCCGATTTCTTTTTTTGACCAGAAGGCGCGCAAGCTTGCCAAAACCCATAACCTTGCTTTTTTCGGCGGTAGCGACGCGCATTTAAAGCAAATGTCCGGCAATGCTTACACCGAAGCCAAAGCCAACACTTTAGACGAATTTAAAAAAGCAATCTTAGACAAAAAAACCAAAGTTTTTGGCAAAAAATCCAGCTGGATTTATTTATTCGTCCCAGCCTTAGCCAAAATCACTTCTTCTCTCTTCCCGAGCTGGAGAAAGAAAAATTAATTACTAGAAGCAAAAACCATTTCCTGTGGATAACTCACGAAAAACTGGCCAAGGCCCGCTTTGCCCGCCGTAGCTTTAGCGAAGGCGGGGCTTTGACCATTTTTTATCGCGGATTATAGGGCTTTTTCTATTCTATTGCCGAGCGGATCCGTTGGAGGGCAGTGAAATTTGTCAGTATTGCCATAATGGCCAAGATCCAAACCATTCCTTCGGCGCAGAATATTCCGGTGGTCATGGCTAACAGATAAAAGATACTTCTTTCTCCACGGGACATTAATCCCCCTTTTAGCTCCTTTACGGTGAGTTCTTTTTCTTTGGCCGCGGATTTGGCATAGGTTGTCATCATTGATCCGAAAAGAATCAAAAATATCCAAATATAGCTTGGAAAAAATATTTGGGGCAAAGGCAGGAATAAAAATCCAAAAAGAAGAATGCCTTCAACGAAACGGTCAAAAACCGTGTCCAGATAAGCACCCTTTTTAGTGGTTAAATTTTTGCGTCTGGCTACGGCGCCGTCAACAAAATCCATGAAAGCGGCTATCAGGAAAAAAATAATGGCCCAAGCCAGATTTTGTTTTATTAAAAAATAAAAACAGATAAAAGCAAAAACAACAGAGCTGAAGCTGTATTGGTTCGGCGTAAAGGGCATTGGCGAAAAAAAATCGGCAACAGCTTTTTCCAGCCCCCGGAACAAATCGCGGTGAAGATCAAGCATAATTAGATTAAATTTTTTCTAAGGCCTTGTTGGTGTTTTTGACAAAGGTTTTCATTTTTTCCAGCTCCGCTTTTCCTTTTTCTGCGGCAATATAAGATTTTTTGCCTTGCCTTTTATCAGCCCTGATATATTCCCCCTCTTTTAAATGTTTAAGAACCCGGGCGGCCGTGAATTTGCTCGGCAGAAAACCGAATTTTTCAAAAACAAGGCGCGGCACATCCTGTTCGCAGATTTCCTCTCTTAAAGCCAAGGACAAAACATAAATCCAAAGATTATCCTCGGTAATGCTTTTCTCAAACCGCTCTATTGGGGTCCTGTTGATTGGTTTCATAGATATATTCTATACTATTAAATTATAAATTTCTAATATCCCCGCCTGCCGGCGGGAAATCCCAAACCTCAATGACCAATGCCCAAATAAATCCCAATTCCCAAAACGAACGATTTGGTCATTAGGATTTGGGGCTTGGTTGGGCATTGGGATTTGGTCATTGGGGTTTGTTTAGAGATTAGATCAATTACCTGCCTGCCGGTAGACAGGGGTTAATTAGAAATTCGCTTAAAGTTCTCTCTTCCCCAAAATAAACTCCTCTACCATTTCCCTTGATTTCTCGTCTGTAAATTGCTGGGGCGGGTGCTTCATAAAGTAGGATGACGGAGAAAGCAGAGCGCCGCCGGTTTTGCGGTCCAGGGCCAGCTTGATCATCCTGATGGCGTCTATAACGCAGCCAGCTGAATTTGGAGAGTCTTCAACCGATAATCTTAGCTCTAACTCAACCGGCACATTGCCGAACTTGCGGCCTTCTATCCTGATAAAGCAGATTTTATTGTCTTTCAAGAACGGTATCCAATCGCTGGGGCCGATATGAAGATTGTCATAGCTTAATCTTTTGCTTAATTGCGATTCTACGCTTTCGGTTTTAGATATTTTTTTAGACTTAAGCCTTTCGCGGGAAAGCATATTTAAAAAGTCGGTATTGCCGCCGAAATTAAGCTGGTAAGACCGGTCAATGGTTACGCCTCGCTGGCTGAACAAATGGCTTAGGGTGCGATGAACAATAGTGGCTCCTATTTGGGATTTGATATCGTCGCCGATGCAGGGCAAGCCTTTTTCTTCAAATTTTTTGGCCCATTCTTCATTGGAAACAATAAAGACCGGCATACAGTTTATAAAGGCGCATCCTGCCTGCAGAGCGGCATTGGCGTAGAATTCGGTG
Organism: uncultured bacterium; assembly: GCA_903839905.1. Taxonomy (GTDB): domain Bacteria; phylum Patescibacteriota; class Minisyncoccia; order Minisyncoccales; family JAQTVQ01; genus CAIMDX01. The sequence continues at coordinate 20,971 of CAIMDX010000074.1, read as the reverse complement.
GCCTTCTGGGATCCGACCGGCATATAGTTGATCAAAATTTCGGCGCCTGATCTTTTCAGCTCTTCGGCCACATTAACAGCTTTTTCAGCGGATACGACAAAAGTTTTGTCTTCCGGATAATCTTTCATATGGCTGGCTACTCCGTCCAGCAAATTTCCCATTTTAACTTTGACGCCTGTTTTAGGAACATCGTGGAAAAAAATTTTAGTGCAATTCGGTTCTGCAAAAATGGCTTCGGAAATATCTTTGCCGACTTTGCGCTTATCAATATCAAAAGCGGCCACGATCTTTATATCCGAAATTTTGTAAGGACCGACAACATTGTGCATCAGTCCCGGAACAAGCTCGTCGTCATTAGCTATATTTTTATAATAATAAATGCCTTGCAATAAACTGGAAAAACAATTCCCTGTTCCGGCTATGGCAACTTTTATGATTTTATTTTGGCCAGCCTTTTCTTTTGACTGGCTCTTGCTTATCTTGGTGTTTTGCTTTGACATATATAAGAATTTCTTTTATTCTATGGTTAGAAGTTAATCTCTTCGTTTAGTTATCCTAAAACTATTTTACCGCCGTAAAATAGACTGTCAAGATGCTCCCTTTTGAACACCTTCAAAAAACCAACACCAAAGACAATTTGTGGATTTATATTTTATTGATTTTGTGCAAAAAGGATGTCTACGGCTGGGAACTGCCGGCGATGATAGAGGCGGAATATGATTTTAAACCGGGCAAGATCACTCCCTATCGCGTTCTTTACCGCTTGGAAGCCGACGGCTTTGTGGAGAGCAAAGCGGACCAAAGGCGCAGAGTTTATAAAATAACAAAAAAAGGGATTGAGGAATTGCAAAAAGCCCAAAATTTTTATCAGGGCATTTTAAGTAAGATGGATCAAAATGGTTAACCAGGAAATCGCCAAAGCCTTAACGGAAATAGCTTATTTACTGGAAATAAAAGGAGAAGATGATTTCAGAATTAGAGCTTACCGCAACGCAGCCAAGTTTTTGGAAAAGCTTGATAAAGATGTTAAGCAGATATACAAAGAGGAAGGGCTTATTGGCCTTAAAAAAATTCCGGGCGTGGGCAAAAGCATAGCTGAAAAGATTGAGGAATATTTAAAGACAAAAAAAATGAAAACTTTAAAAAAGTTGGATGATGAAACGGCCATTCGCCAGATCGTTACCCATTATTTTGAAACCAAAGGAGTGGACTTGAAAGAGCTGAAAGAAAACGCCAAAAAGCAAAAAATAGTTTATTCCCGTTTCACCAAGCCGGCCAAACAGCTGTTGGAGCTTTCCGGTTCCGTTGTTAAGGCCAAGGAAGCGATTGATAAGGTGGCGGGATGGGCAAAATCCAGAAATTTGGACTATGCTATTGAAACAGTCTTTAAAAAATGGTTAGAATTAGACAGACTTAAGCCCAAAGAGATAGTCAAGAAGCCTTTTTTCCAAGGCAGGCCCATGATATGGTCCCAAGCCCGCAAGCGCTGGTATGTAATAGACGACGGCGGAGAATGGCTGGAATTCGCAGGAAAAGAAAGCGAAATGGAGTGGAGACTGGAAACTTAAAATTTCTAATTACTCTAATTTCTAATCAAATCCCAATGACCATTTAAACCCTAAAACCCAATGACCAATTGCGTCGTTTGGCCTGCCTGCCGATAGGCAGGAATTTTGGGAATTGGGATTTATTTGGGCATTGGTCATTGGGGCTTGGGATTTCCCGCCACAGGGTGGAGATATTAGAAATTTAAAAAATTTTATTATTTTGTTTTGTTTAATATCAATAAATAACCGATAAAATTTTTAGCTATGATCAATTATTTTGGATTAAAGAAAGGAGTTCAATTCGTTATGGATGATTTGCCATACGAAATTACCGAATCAGCGCCGGTTGGCAAGGCCCAGGATGTTTTTGTCATTAAAGCCAAGATCAAAAATTTAATCACCGGAAAGATCACCGATAAGTCTTTTCATCAGGATGCCCGGTACGATGAAGCCGAATTGGAAAAATTGGAAGTAAAGTTTGTTTATGCCAGCCGGGGAAAATATATTTTTTGCGAAGCGGATAATCCAGGCAATCGTTTTGAGTTGAACGAAGAACAATTGGGATCTGGCACTAAATTCATAAAAGCCAACCAGATAATAGAAGGCATCAAGTTTGAAGACAAAATTATAAATGTTTCTTTGCCAATCAAGGTCCAGCTTAAAGTAGTTGAGTCCTCCCCTGGAGTTAAAGGCGACCGCGCCCAAGGAGGAAATAAAATGGCGGTTCTGGAAACCGGAGCCCAAATAAATGTCCCCTTGTTTGTCCAGGAAGGAGACCTTGTAGAAGTGAATACGGAAACCGGAGAATACTCAAGACGCGTCTAGGAATTTAAAATTTATTTATAATTAAAAAACCCTTTAGGAAACTAAAGGGTTTTTTAATAATTTTGATTTTTGCCTGTCTGCCGGTAGGCAGGATTTTTACATTTACTTCAGGGCTTTGCTGATGTCCTTGATCTCTTTATTAATATAGCTTTCCGAGGAATCAAGGGCGGCTCTTAATTTTTCGTAGTTTATATTTTCTTCAAGGGACAAAACATCTTTTCTTTCAAGAGTATTTACTTGACTTTGTATTTCTTGGCGGAGATTTTCAAAGTTTTCCGCGAGTACGGAAACGGCTTCTTCTGTTTCTTTGTGTATTTTCTTTTTCGTTGAGTTGACTTTGATTGTGTAGTACAAGACGCTAAAAATCGTAACTGCGATCAAGCAATAAAATAAATCAAAAGTTATTTGATACTCCATATTTGCGATTATACCAAAAATTATTCATCTTTGCCTGCCAGTTGTCCACAAGCGGCGTCAATATCCTGGCCAAAGCGGTATCGCTGGGTAACTTGGACTCCGTGTTCTAATAAAATTGTTTTGAATTTTTCCGTCCTTTCCGAAGTAGAAGGCTCAAACCCAGGGACAGGATTAAGAGAGATAAGATTAACGAAGTATAAAGGTTTTTTCATTATTTTAGCTAGCTCATTAGCGTCTTTATTGGAATCATTAACCCCGCTTATCATTACATATTCAAACATTACCCTTCTTTTTCTTGTTCTTACATATTCCGCGACCGCTTCAAGCACTTTGCCGATTGGGTATTTTTTATTGATCGGCATCAGATCTGATCGTAATTTTTGGTTTGGGGCGTGCAAAGAAATGGCAAGATTTATTTCCATCCTTTCCGTGGATAATTTTCTGATCCCTTCAATGATGCCGGAAGTAGATATGGAAAAATTTCTGGCTCCCAACCCGAATCCGTCCGGATCATTCAAAAATTTTATAGTGTTTAAAACATTATCGTAATTAAGAAACGGCTCTCCCATTCCCATAAAAACTATATTGGTTATTTTTTGTTTTATCTTTTTTAAATATCGTCCAAATAGAAAAACTTGCTGGGCTATTTCAAAAGCGGTAAGATTGCGCTTGAAACCGGCTTTGCCCGTGGCGCAAAAAGCGCAAGCCAAAGCACAACCCGCTTGGGACGAAACGCAAACAGTATTGCGCCCGTCTTTATGTTCCATCAAAACAGTTTCTATCTTCACTCCATCTTTAAGCGTTATCAAAGCTTTTACTGTTTTTTTGTCATCCGATTCAAAAAGTTCGGCGTCAATCGCCAGCGGAGATTCTTTATTCAATTTCTCGCGCAAAATCAGCGGCAGAGTTGTCGCTTGCGACCAATCATCTATAAGGTCCTGGTAGAGAGCTTTTTTGATCTGCTTTATGCGGTAGACCGGCTCCCCTAGCAATAATTCATCTATTCGTTCAAAATTCATATCGGGTTTGTTTTAGGGTGAATAAAAAATATTTAGAGGACTTAGGCGCCGTGTTTTATTTCAATAACATCGCCGTCCTGGACAATATATTCTTTGCCTTCGGTGCGGATCAGGCCTTTTTCGCGGGCTTTAGCGAATCCTCCGATATCAATCAAATCTTTCCAATTGATTGCATCGGCTCTGATAAATGTTCTTTCAAAATCGCTGTGGATGGCTCCCCCGGCTTGAGGCGCTTTCGCACCTTTTTTAATGGTCCAAGCCCTTGTCTCGTCCGGTCCGGTAGTAAGAAAAGTTATCAAGCCTAAAGTTTCGTAACATTTTTTGATCAGGATATCCAGTTCAGTTTCCAAAGGCAAGGCCAGCTCTTTTCTTTCTTCCAAAGAAAATCCGGCGGCCTCAAATTCGGTGGCCATATCAACTATCAGGAACGGCCATTTATGATCTTTGAATTCGTCAATGATGCTTTGCGGAACTTCTTCGTCTTTGCCGTTGAGCAAATAAAGCCTTGGCTTCAAAGTCAAAAGCTGGTAGCTTTTCATTTCTTTTAATTCTTCTTGGGAAAATTCTTGTTCAACTAATATTTTTCCCTCTTCCAAAAATTTCTTGGCTTTATTTAAAGCTTCAAATTCCTTGATAGCTTCTTTTTTTCCAGCCCGGACATCTCCTTCCATTCCCTTCACTCTTTTTTCAACTATTTCCAAGTCTTTTAAAATTAATTCCGTATCTAAAATGTCTTTGTCGCGGATCGGATCAATACTGTTTTGAGTGTTGATGATTTTATCATTCAAAAAAACGCGCAAAACATAAAGGACCGCGTCGGTTTCGCGGATATTGGTTAAAAATTTATTGCCCAAGCCTTCGCCCTTGCTGGCTCCGGCCACCAGTCCGGCAATGTCAAAAAATTCAATGGTAGTATATATTTTTTTAGCCGATTTGGTCAGCTCGGCCAGTTTTTCCACGCGTTCGTCCGGAACGGCAACAACCCCGACATTCGGGTCAATAGTGCAGAAAGGATAATTAGCCCTGTCTACTTGTTTTTTAGTAATAGTTTCAAATAAAGTTGACTTGCCAACATTGGGCAACCCAACGATTCCAATAGAAAGCGCCATAAGTACTTTATAATGGCTTAAAGGTTAAAAGTCAAAAAATTTGCTAGCGAGCAAGAAGCCCCAAATCCCAATGTCCAATGACCAACAAAATCCCAAGCTCCCGAAATCCTAAAACGAACGATTTGGTCATTAGGATTTAGGGCTTGGTTGGGCTTTGGGGCTTGGTCATTGGGATTTAAAATTGATGGTTGTTCCCACTCTCTCTCCGACTAGGGCCTTCTCAAGGTCCCGGAAATAAACAATCTGCGCTGGTATTCCTTTTTTCGCCGCTTCGGCTATTTCAAGGTATTTTTGCTTCATTCCGCCGGTAACATCAGTTGTTTGGCTGCCCGATAAATATTTTATAATTTCGTTAAAGTTTTTTTTGTTGATTTCCTTGATCAGTTCCGCTTTTTTATTTTTTTTCGGATCGCTGGTATAAATTCCTTCCACATCTCCCGCTTCAATAATCTTTTTCGCTTTAAGTTTCAAAGCCAGATAGGGCGCGATCTGGTCGCCTGATAAAATGGACGATCCTTGAGCTTCATCAAAAGCCGGAACGCCAAAACAGACAGGCACCATTCCTAACTTGACCATTCCTTCTATGGCTTTAACTTCCATTTTAACCAATCTTCCATTTTTCATTATCGCGTGGCTGGAAGCTTGGCAAGGAACAGCCGGTATCCCCTCTTTTATCAAAGCGGCGCAGACCAGACAGTTGAGCTGGTTCTGCAATTTCTGGATTTCAGCAAAAGCGATCAGCTGGGACCTGTTTTTTATCCCTTTATCGATCCCAGTTCTTTTAACAAGCGGATGGCCGAACGAACCAGCGCCGTGGATTAAAACATAAGGCAGCTTAAAATTTTTAAGCTGTTCGGCGACTATTTTCAGATTTTTAGAATTTATTTTCGGCGTCACACTTTTTTTGTCAGTAACCACCGACCCGCCAATTTTAATAACAATCAATTCCATTTTTTTATCATAAGAATTACAACAAATCTATCTTAGCAAAAAATCACCGCAAAAAAACTGAAAACCAACAAAATCCTTGTTTCTATTGGCTTAAAACTGGTCAAGGCCGGGCCTTGACCAGTTTTTCGTGAATTATCCACAGGGTTATTCAAAAAGTTTGGTGCTTAGGTATTTTTCTCCTCTGTCTGGGAAAATAGTGACTATATTTTTTGCTTCGCCTTGAGGATCTACCTTTTCGGCTATTTTCAATGCGGCCAGCATTGCCGCGCCGCTAGACATTCCGACAAAGATTCCTTCTTCTTTGACTATCCGGCGCGACATTGCAAAAGCTTCTTCAGTATCAATTTCAATGATCTGGTCCAATTGGGATTTATCATAAATCGCCGGGACGATCGCGTCTTTCATATTTTTTAGGCCTTGGATATAGTGCCCTCTGACCGGTTCCGCGCTGACGATCTTCACTTGCGGTCCGCACATCTTTTTTAAAAAAGAGCCTACGCCCATCAGCGTGCCGGAAGTGCCGATGGCGGCCACGAAATAATCAACCTGTCCGCTCATTTGCTGGCAAATTTCCTTAGCAGTTGTTTCGTAATGGGCAACCTTATTATATTCATTGGAAAACTGGTCAGGCGTGTAATATTTCTCCGGAAACTCTTTGACCAATTCCCGTACTTTCATTATTGCGCCATCGGTTCCTTTGTCTCCCGAGGTTAAAGTTATTTTTGCTCCAAAAGCCCGAATCATTTTTTGCCGTTCAACAGAAACCGCTTCGCTCATTACAATTTCAACCAAATAGCCTTTGACCGCAGCGATCATTGCTAAGGCAATGCCCGTATTTCCGCTGGTTGCCTCAATGATGGTTTTTTCTTTGGTCAATTTTCCTTCTCTTTCCGCTTGTTCCAGCATTCGCAAAGCGATTCTGTCTTTAATGCTTCCTCCCGGGTTTGTTCCCTCTATTTTGGCAAAAATATTAGCCTTAGGATTAGTATTTAATTTGTTTATCTTTACCAAAGGCGTATTTCCAATAGTCTCCAAAATATTTTTAGCGTAATTCATAATAATATAGAATTAATCTTCGCGTAAACTGGTCAAGGCCCGGCCTTGACCAGTTTTTAGCTAGTTATCCACAAGGTTAATAATTAAAAAACCTCTTTCGGGTTGGGAAAGAGGTTTTTGTTGGAATTTATTTTAGATGTTTAGAATGAATCTTCTAATTTACAACCTGCTAACGGTCCAAGCAAATTAACCTCTTTCTTGCAAGAAGAACAACAAGCGCAACAGCAAGATATAATTTGGTTAATTTGTTTATTCATTAATATAAAAATACCAAACCCCAAGCCCGCCGTCAAGCAGTAAATATACAAAATTCTGCAAAGGTTAGACCTTTTTGCATAGGTTTTAAGATAATAAACTGGCCAAGGCCCCGCCTTCGCTAAAGCTACGGCGTGTCAAGGCCGGGCCTTGACCATCTTTTCGTGAGTTATCCACAGCTACAGTATTTTTTATGGTTAGTTGGTTGCTGGGGCGGTGGAGGTTGCTTGAGGGGCGGGTAGTATTTGGATGGATTTGGCGGTGATGTTGCCACTGGCATCAGTTGATCCTGTAACGCTCACTTGTCCTCCTACGGCCAAGTCGCTAAGAGAGCCGGTTGCTTGTTTTGTTGTTTGGGTTGATCCGAAAGTGAAAATTATCTTTGAACTTCCGTCGCGTGATTTTACAGTGATGCTTTGATCGTCCTTGGCTGTAATTTCTCCGACGATCATCCCGCCGCCTCCGTTCGTCCGGGTTCCGCTTCTCGTACCCGTCGCGTTATTCATTGCTCCTGGCTGAAAATTGCCGTTTCCCCTATTGGCAAATTTGGCAGCAGTTTGGCTTTGGCTGTATTTTATACCTCCATAAAATGATCCGCCTCCTATGGCTAAAATAATTACTAAAAATATGGCGATAGTTTTTGTTTTCATAATTTAAAAATATTTAAATTAATTATTTACCCTGTTAAATGCCCGCGGGCAATTTTGCATCGTGCAAAATTATTTAACAGGGTGAATTTTTTTTTGATTTACTTGAAGAGATCTAATCTCTGCGACCTTGAAAGGGATAGACCCTTGTGCGCAAGGGACTAACCCTTCCGCTTTATATCAGCGGCAAAGCCCGCAAGAATTTTCAATTTTTTGATTTTTAATGATTCACTATTCATATCGTAATGCTTCTATCGGGTTGAGCGCGGCTGCTCTTTGGGCTGGATAATATCCGAAAATTATGCCGATTAAAGCTGAAACTCCGAAAGCCAAAGCTACTGATGAAAGCGAAACTTCAGTGGCAATATTAGCAAAGTGGCTGACTCCCAAGGCAATCAGCCAGCCCATTGTAATCCCTATTAACCCTCCTAAAAAAGTTAGCATAATCGCTTCTGCCAAAAATTGCAGGGAAATTTCTCTTCTTTTTGCGCCAATGGCTTTGCGCAAACCTATCTCGCGGGTGCGTTCCGTTACATTTGTAAGCATCATATTCATAATTCCGATGCCTCCAACTACAAGTGATATTCCAGCTATGGCTCCCAGCAATAAAGTAAGGGTGCCAGTAATCGCCGATGCGCTGGCAACAATATCGGCTTGATTCATAACCGAGAAGTCTGCCAGCGTGGCATCGGAAATATTATGCCTTTCAAGCAGAAGCGCTGTTATTTGCGTTTGCAGTTCGGCCATTGATTTTTCGTCAACAGCTTGGACATTGATCGTGCTTATATATTCACTGCCGGTAAAATATCTTTGAGCCGCGGCTAAAGGAATATAGACCATATCGTCTTGGTTATTAAAGCCCGATCCTCCTTTGGTAACGGTTGTGCCTATTACTTTAAATTCCATGCCCTTGATTTTTATCGTTTGTCCGACCGGCTGGCTGCTGCTTCCGAAAAGATCGCTGGCAGTTGTAGGGCCAAGTACAGCCACTTTCGCTCCGCTTTTGGCTTGCTGATCGGTGAAAAAAGTTCCCTGATCCACGGAAACGCTTTTGACGGCGGGATATTCAGCATTTGTACCGACTACTTGCGTATTGGTGTTGGTTCCTTTGGCGGTTATCTGATACCTTCCAGATGTTACCGGAGCTACGCCTTTGGCCAAAGATATTTTATCCTTTATCGCGTTGCTGTCTTCAACTGTAAGAGTCTGCGCCGATCCGCGGCCGGAGCTTACGGGAGAGCCGGCGGTTCTTTGTGCGCCCGGCATAACCATTACCAAATTAGAGCCCAAAGACTCAATGCTTGATTTGATGGATGTCTGGGTTCCTTGTCCGATGGCGATCATGGCGATGACCGATCCGATACCGATAACAATTCCGAGGATTGTTAACCCAGACCTGGCTTTATTTGAAACCAAGGCCAGATATGTTTCTTCAACTAAGTCTGTTATTTTCATAACTTATAAGGTTTTTGCTAATCGTTGTAATTAATATGGCCTGCTAATATTTTTCGCGGGTTCTTTTTGTCTTCTACTATCTCTCCATCGCGGACAAAAATTATGCGGTCGGCATGCTCGGCAACATCGTGCTCATGCGTGATCAGAATAATAGTGTGATGTTTTTTTTCGTTAAGCTCTTGAAAAGTGGAAAGAACGATCTCTCCGGTTTTTGTGTCTAAATTTCCGGTCGGCTCATCTGCTAAAATAATGGACGGATCGTTGACCAGCGCCCTGGCAATAGCCACGCGCTGCATCTGTCCTCCGGAAAGCTGGTTGGAGCGGCGATCATAATATTTTTCATCAAGCCCAGCATTTTTTAGAGCAACTCTGGCTCTGGCGGCTCTTTCCGATCTTGGCATTCCGGCATAAACCAGCGGCAGCATCACATTCCTTAAAGCGGTTGCGCGCGGCAGCAAATTAAAAGACTGAAAAACAAAACCGATCTTGTTTTTTCTTATCTCTGCCAATTCGTCTTCGGAAAGCGTTGACATATTTTTGCCGTCCAAAAAATAATCTCCGCTGGTAGCCTTGTCCAGAGCTCCAAGGATATGCATCAAAGTTGACTTGCCCGATCCCGAAGGTCCGATAATGGCCACAAATTCTCCCGCTTCAATATTAAAAGACACTCCTTTCAAAACAGTCGTTTCATTATCTCCGTTCTTGTATGTTTTTTTAAGATTTTTGCAGTCAATCATAGTGAACAATCCTTAATCGCCTCTTGTGAAAGCCTTGGCGTTGGAATTTCCGCCAGAAGAGCTTCTTGTTCCTCCCGGCAAAGAAAATAATCCTTGGCTTTGTGAAGAAGTAGAGTTTGTTTTAGCCGTTTGGACAACGGTTTTTATAACAACTAAATCCCCTTCTTTGATTCCGCTTGTTACTTCAACGCTTGTATCGTCGGACAATCCGGTTTCAACGGTTTGCTGAACAGGAGCTGACGCAGATATTACTCCAGCGCTGCTGGTCGCATTTTGTCCGGATAAAGAATCTGCGCTTAAAGTTTCAACATAGTAGGCCCCTTCAGTGCCTTTTATCGCCGCGCTTGGAACCAATAAGATATCTTGCTTGACATCTGTAATAATTGAAGCGGAAACGCTCATGCTCGGCTTAATTTGGTCGCTGGAATCAAAAATTATTTTCACATTATAAGAAACAACTCCTTGGGAAACGGTTCCGATGGTGTCTATTTGCGAAACCTCGCCGGCAATGGTCAATCCATCAATCGCGTCGAACGAAAGCATCGCTTTTTGCCCAACTTTTACTTTGGAAGCGTCCACTTCGTTAAGTGATACTCCGGCAACCCGGCTTTTGGTGATGATGGTCGCAATCGTTCCGTAAGAAGAAATGGAGGCAATGGAATCTCCCTGGTTGACATTCATAGCCGCAATAACTCCGTCAAAAGGCGCCCTGATTGAATAATCGTTTAATTTTTCCTTGGCATCGGCAAGAGCGGATTGCCTTTGGCTGATAGAAATTTGCTGGGATCGCAAATCAAGTTCGTCCGGTCCGTTTTTTAGGTCTGCCAGCGAAGCGGTTTTTTCGGTTATGCTGTTATTGATATTAACAAGAGCCTGCTCGCCGGATTGGATTGAATTTTTGGCCGTTGTAATATTGGTTAAATAGGTTTTAACGATCACTGAATCGGAATTAAGACTGGTTAAATTGGCGTCGTTGATTGTTTTTCCCTGAGTGGAAGGAATCACATCATAAGCGTGGGAGATCAAGTCCGAAGCGTTTTTTATCGTTTCGCTTACATCGCTAACAGTAACAGCAGTTTCGCTGACCAAAGTTTTTATGGCTTCGCTGTCCGAAGATCTGTTTGTAGTTAAATAATCGTTGAAGTTTTTTTCGTATTCTGCCGCCGCTTTTTGATAAGATACAGAAACCCTGTTTCCATATTGCGACATATTAAAGTCATAATCGTCTCCAATATTGACATAATAATTTATATTATTGTTTTGGATATTTTGCCCTATTATTATATCGTGGAGCCTAATCATAACATTTGGAAAAGCGGTAAAAATTGTTTGAACAGCAGCCAGTCCGTCTTGATAAGATTTTTCAAGGTTGTCTTCATCGTCTTGTTTTGTCTGCTGGGCTTGGGCTAGACTGTTCTCCGCCTGTAAAAGAGTTAAAGCATCCGCTGGTTTCTGTAATTTTTCCAGCGCCAGTTGCGCCGTTTCCAAACTTATTTCGGCATCTCTTACTGATTTTTGGGCAGTAGTGGAATCCAGCTGGGCTATAAGCTTTCCCTTTTTCACTTCGTCCCCGACTTTTGCGTTGACCGAAAGAACATCACCGGAAACAGTCGCTTTTATATCCACTTGTTTGGAAGCGGAAACTTGTCCGCTGCCGGAAACGGTTGTTACCAGCTGTCCTTTTTCAGCCGCGGCTAAAACATATTTGGTTTGGGAAGTACTTCCTCCTAGCGAGCTGAAAACAAAATATCCTCCCGCGATCAAGGCAATGACTATAACCGCAGAAATGAATTTGTGTTTAATTATTTTTCCTAAAAGGTTTTTTAATGTGGCTATGATTTTCATAATTTTGGCCAAAACTAAATTAGCCCGGATTTAAAAATTATTTTTTATATTAATAAGGCATAAGACCCGGCCCTCCTTTCGGACCATTTTGGGGGACAGAAGGCATAACCCTGATCAGTCTTGCTTGCATCTGGCCGGCGTTGTTCGGCTCTCCAATAATCACGATAAAATCATTCGTTTTCAGATCGGATATTTTTAAGGTCTCCTTAAGCCGTTTTATGGTCGTGGTGCCGTCTTCTATTATTACGGATTTTTCAACATCGTCTTTTCCTTTAACAACAATATTTGATCCTTCCACCTTGATAATCTGTCCAAAAATGCCATTGGCTTCCATAAAATCTTTGCCTTCAAATCCGCTCATAAATCCTTCTTTCGGCCCGGCAAAATTAAGGTGGTAATTCTCGCTCCAATTGCCGGAAAATTCGGCTTTTTTGGAACCGACCATCATTCCTGCTTTAAAAATAACAAGAAAGGCTAAAAAAATGGCCATGCCGATAATTATTCCTTGGAAAATTTTTGATTGAAAAAATTTAGTTATCCTTTGCATATTTTTAATCTATTATTAAGCCGAGACTAGAGCATCCTTGATATCTTTAGTCAAGAACCTCAACGATCCTAAAAACGCCAGGACAGCGGCTAGAACGGCAATAAGGCCCATTACCGGAAGAGCTTCAAGCAGGGATAAGGCGAAGTTTTGCCAATATGCCGAAACAACTGCGAAATCGGAAAAAAGAAGCGAGGAAAAAGTGAAAAATCCGTTTGCGGCCAATTCAGTTTTTAATATTTGGAAAGCTGGAAAAATAGCAGCCAGCGAGGCTAAAGCTCCAACGGAAAAAATAACTATCCTTTGTTTAATCATCCCCAGCCTTTGCTCCCTATGGATGCGGCTCATTATTTTGCCAAAAAGATCCTTTGGCGGCTCGGGAGAGTTATCTATAAAATTTTTGTTATGCTGTTGGACCATATTTTGTTAATTTCTATGATATTTATACGAGAAAAGGCTATATTTTGGTGCGTCTTAAAGAAAAACCGCGGCTGTAACGCCGCGGCCATACATTTCTTAACTTGTTGCGGCAATTTTTTTAGCCGCGAGAATGGCCCGTCTGTAGCGGCTTTTGACAGTATTGATCGGCTCGCCTAAAAAGTCGGCGATTTCTTGAAACGACAAATCTTTGTCGTGCCGCAGGGAAATTATTTTTTGATAGTTTGAAGAAAGCTGACTGATGGCCGAAGAAACAAAGCCGGCTGTTTCTTTTTTCTCTGCCTCTTGGGCCGGAGAAAGCGACTGGCTGGCCAAGTTGTCGGCAACGAAATTATAGCCGTTTTCGTCTTCAAAATTGGAAAAAGGAATCGTTTTTCTTTTTTTGAAAAAATCTAACGCCGTATTTTTCGCGATGGTGAAAAGCCAGGTTTTGAATTTTTTCTGCCGGTCAAATTTTTTAATGTTCCGCCACACTTTTACAAAAGTCTCTTGAGTAATATCATCCGCGTCAGCGGCGTTTCCAGTATAACGAAAAACAAAACCATAAACAGGCTTAAGATATTTTTTGATCAGAATTTCCAGCGATCCCTCGTCCCCTTTCAAATATTGCTCAATAAGTTTTTCATCGCTTAATTCGGCCATAAAACATTTAGCTCTAAATACAAGGTGAGATAATATTATATTATACCAAAAAATAGAATTAAAAAACAGCTAAAACATTAAAGAAGGTAAAGGAGGGGTCTAACCCTCGGCGTGGATACCTTCCGGGATTATCTAGTTTTTGGGTTATTCTTTAAATTCCTTGGCGCAGTAATATTCCCCTTCCAGCCTGTTTTCAAAATAAACGGGGCAGCTGCCGCAGATGCACTTCTGGTTTTGTTCTATTTCGCAAGCGGAATTAGTGCGGGCGCAAAAAAGCAATTCGTTCCTTTCACGGCAATATTCGGCGTGGACCAAACACTCGCCGCAAACGCACTTTTTAAAATTTTCCTGATTGTCTTCCGGCTTCATATTTTGATCTTAATAATTATTTTCAATCCAAGCCTTTGAAAAATTTTAGAGTGATCCGGTTTGCAATATTGGTTCAGAATGAAGACCGGATGGATCAGTGTGGCCAAAATTCAATTTTTCTCCGACAGCCATAAGGGCGTCGCGAACTTGCGTCCATACGGCGGAAGGGTTGGATTTTAAGTATAAGGCCGCGGCTCCGGCAACATGAGGCGAAGCCATGCTGGTCCCGCTCATTGTCGCGTAGGTTCCGCCCTTGTAAGTAGAAAAGATGTTCACTCCGGGCGCTCCGATATCAACAGTTGAAGATCCATAATTACTGAAAGAAGCGAAGGTATCGTCCGTTCCATAGCCGGTAGAGGCGCCGCCTCCATTCGCCTGGCCGTTCGTATCAACAAGGGCCGATACTGTAATAACCGCATCGTTGTAAGAAGACGGAACGGAATTCGCCGCATCAGTGCTTTCATTTCCAGCGGCAACGACATAAGTTACGCCCTTATCTCTAGACCTGCAAATTGCTTTATGGAGTGCGTCATTATTCGTATTTCCGCAATTATTATCGCTTTTTCCCGTTCCGCCCAAGCTCATATTCGCCACTTTTATTCCGTAAGCTTGCGCATTAGCGGTCACCCAATCAATGCCGCAAATAACGCTTGACCAGGTTCCGGACCCGTTCTTGTCCAAGACTTTTACGGCAAAAAGCTTGGCTCCGGGAGCAACTCCGACCACGCCGATCGTATTATTAACGGCAGCGATCGTTCCAGCCACATGCGTGCCATGGCCGTTATCGTCATTGGCATTCAAAGTTCTCGCAATACAAGTTTTATTTACTGTCGCAATATTGGCTTTAAGGTCGGGATGGGTAAGGTCTATCCCCGTATCAATAACAGCAACTCCTATGCCCGCTCCTTTATTGGTGCTGCTGGCTGCGCCGATACGCTTGATCCCGGTAGGAATGGTTTGTGCCGATTGGACTATTGTTTGTCCCGGTTTTCCGTCTGCATAAACTACGCGGTCTTCGCTCACAAAATCAACCCTGGGATCGTTTTTTATTTCAGCCAGCTCCGCATCGGATATGGTTGCGGCAAACCCCCTGATTACATGGCTATATTTATTGGTCAGGTTCAGCCCGTGTTTTTTAGCCATATCCTCGGCAGCTAAATCGGCGTCAGCTACATTATCTTTGAAAACAACAATATATTGCCCAGGAATTTTTTCTTCTCTCTGCCCGTTCTGGGCAGCCAGCGTTTGGGCCGAATAGCCGCTTATCGCCAAAATTACGGCTATACCTAAAATTATAGAAAATTTTTGTTTTGCCATTATCTTAAAAATTTATAATTATTTTTTATCCTTGCCTGTATTTTATTAAACCCGGAATTTTTTTGCAATAAGGAGCAAGGGAGGGGTCTAACCCCTCCTGACAAAGACAAAAATGCGCAAGGGTTTAACTCTTTTTTACTAAAGTTACCAAAACCGAGGGTTAGACCCTCGGAGTGGATACTTGTCTTCGCGGAGATTTTTTCCGGTCAAATAACCAAATAAGAATGCTGGCGATGAGAAATATCAATAATAACCACCAAGGCAAGCAGACATATTTATTAATATATGCCCAGATAGCGGTAATTATCGGTATTAAGCTTATAAGAGAGAAAGAGATGCTTCTATTGCGTCTGCCATTCCAATAGTCTAACCCTTTCAATATCGGATAAACGGCGAAGAGCAGGAACAGCCACCATGGGAAATTGGGCCAGCAAGCATTAAAGCCTAAACTGTCCCACATTGAAGCCAAGCTAGCCATCAAATTAAAATTTGTTTTTTTGTCTTCAGGTTGAACCTGCTCTCCCTGCTGTTCCGATTGTCCTTGATTGTCTTGGATTGTCCCTTGGTCGTTTTCGTCTCCAACCGAAGTTCCATTTACTCTTGGATTGATCGGATTTCTAGCCAGCAAGCCGGATCCTTGGCCGTTATTGCCGTTCCCCTGTTGTTGCTCTGGCTGTTGGGGGCAAGCGGTCGTGAACGACTGTTCCGGCCGGCTGACGGTGTCTGCTTTACCCTGCATATGGGAAACGACGCGATAATAATATTTGGAGCAAGGAGCCAAGTTGCTTAAAAATACCTGGTGATGATAAGTAAAGTTAAGATTTTCCGGCAAAGGGTAGGCATTAGCATATCCGTAAAGAGCCGGAGCATTGGTTAGGACATGCGGCTGGTCTTGTTTGGAATAAATTATTTGGGTGCTGGCCAGTTCGTTAGTGTCCCAAGAAATAGTGGAATTAAAATAGCTTGTATTTTTATCTTTGACATTTGTTATCTCAAGTTCAAGCAAAGGCGCTGATCCCCCTCCACCAGCGGAGAAATAAGTATGTTCAGAGGGAGTATTATTTAGGTACTCCTGCCAGGATCCGATGTTAAGATCAAAACCCGTTGTCGCCTTTTGATATTCGTTTCCAGCTGAAGAGTCAAAAGAAATATTAAAGTCATAAATTCCAGTCCCCCCGGCAGACAGATTATTTTCCAAAAGAAAGTAGTTATAAATAAGAGGAAAATGAATATCGTTGCCAGTTTCTGTAAAAAAATTAGTTAAGGATCTATCGTAAATCGGAGTTGTTTCTCCGTGTTTCGTAATTGATATCGTTAAAGCATCTCCCAGCTTTTTTCCTTCGCTATTTACAGGATTGCTGACTTTGGTTGTCCAAACAATGACATCTTTCGCCGAGGATGAAGCGTTATAAACTGATGCCGACCCGGAAGCTGAATCGCCGGGTAAAAAATTAGGGGCATTAAACATCGGATTAGGTTCGTTTGAAAAGTGGACATCAAGCTCGCCGGCTTTGGCCTGCCCCACTCCCGCAAAAGCGAAAAATGCCAAAGTCAAAATGGAAACCAGTGCGATATTTAATTTTTGTAATTTAATGGTCATATTTCTTATTCACCAGCGGTTTGTTGGCTAATTTCAACATTGTTATTTTCGGGAGGAGGATTGCTGGGCGGGGTGGTTTCGGGAGAGGCTTCTCCTTCTCCGCCAGCTGTTTCTCCTTCGTTGATGATTGCGGGTTCCGAAATTTCGTTTTGTTCAGGCGCAACTTCCGGTTCAACTATAGGCTCTTCTTCTATAGCCGGTTCATTAATAGCCGGCTCTGTTTCAACAGGAGCTTCTTCTTCATTTTGTCCCGTAATTTCTCCGTTTCCGCCGTTCCCATCTTCCTCTTCTCCTAAAACATTTCCGTTAATATCTATAATGTCCATCGCGATAAGTTTGTCTATTTCTTCCTGCGTGAGAACGCTCATATCAATCGGCGGACAGAAATTATTATCTGAAGCGTCTGATCCTTGGACCATAAAATTTTCTGGTCCGTAAGCGATTACTTTTATCCGTGCCTTACTTGAGATGGTATTATAATTGCCGTCGTCTCCCACGAAAGGAAGCACATACCAATCATAAGTGAAAACACCGTTATTCTCCGTAGTTGAAGCGTTAGAGACGATCCTTCCCCAAGTTTTTCCCTTATCATTAGAATACCAAATATCAAAGCTAAGATCACTCGTCAATCCATTAAGATTCAAAGCTTCCCATTTTAGATCTTCATGGGTTTTGAGATAAAATTTCTCTCCGCCGTTCGGGCGGATAACCTTCACTTGGGGCAATCCCAAGGATTGCCAATCCGTCACTTGGTCGGTATCAAATCCGGCCGGAACTCTGCCGATCATAAAACCTTCATCTGCATCAACAACTCCCGGGTTCCAAAGATTATCGCTGTAATTATCCCATGCCGGATCAGGAGTTCCCCAATTCATCTGATCAACGACGGCTTCATTGCCATCTTTTAAGACCAGCATATCATTGTCATTGTCCATTATAAATTGTCCGCCCAGTTGATAAGAGACCGAAACATTAGTTGGAATTTCCCAATATTTTTCAGTGGTGGCGTCGTGGGTCAAGATAGCGTAACCTAAGGCCGGTATTTCAAGTTTGTTATGAATCGTTGCATGATCGTTATGATTGTAAATAGTCCAGCCTTGCAAATCTACGGCTGCATTGGTTGGGTTGTAAAGTTCTATCCATTCGTTTTTGTCTTCTTCCCCTTTGTATTCGCCGCAACTTCCATCTGCCTTATCGCAAACATCGTAATAAACCTTGTTAATGACTACTTTCTGCCATTGACTGGAAGTGATTGTATTGGCAATCGTCTCTTCGTTGTAAAAACCCGCGCCTTCTAATTGTGTGCCATTGAAAACAAAGTTAAATTGACAGGTTTGATCTTGAAGTACAGTATCGGTACTGGTCATTGAAGCTATAAATTGCCAATTGGTCGTAGAAGCGGCAAATTCTCCGGCAGAAAAGTCAAAACTTTTTAAAGCTCCGTCATAAACTTGGATGCCTCTCAAAGTTGCTTTCAAATTAAGAAAATCGCAAAGCGTGCCGCTCGCATTATTGCTTTTGACTTCGTAATTAAAGCCAAGCAATCCGTCGTTTTGCAGGCTGATTGAACGGCTGCTGGTTGCGGAATTAGGATAAACTTTTGGCGAAAAATCAGCCGGAGAAACAAGAGAAAAATCTAAATTGGATGCGTGGAAGAAATTTTCCGATGATATTTGCGTATCGGAAAAATAGGAATAGGTACCAAAAACCGCGGACAGCCCATTGGCATTCATCCCCGCGATCAACAACGCTAAAATGATTTTTTTGAAATTTTTAAACATTGCTATTCTTTTCTTTTTGGCCTGCATCCTCGGCGGCCTTAATTTTTTTCTTTTTTTGGATAATTTCGCGCCAAATTTTTTGCAATTCCCCTAAAATAATCAATACCGCAGGGAAAATAATGATCATTGAAAACCCTGCAGGTTCTTTTATGAAATTCAATGCGTAGCCCAAATAGGGAATGGAAAATAAGACCTTGCCGATAATTTCGCCTTGCATTACATCTTGGCCATCCGGCGAATTATTGGCATCACCTTTGGTTATATAAACCGACTCCCCATCAACTATCTTGATGTCATAGATTCGGTGCGTGGTAGGTTTTTTTTGCGCCGAGATCTCGCCAAAGGTAATAATATCACCGATCTTATAATCTTTTGCTGGTACTATTATTACCACGCTTCCCATTTTTATCGCCGGCTCCATTGAACCTGACAACACCGTGAGTGCCTTGTAGTTACCCGGAATCGGCAACTTAGAAAAAAACAACAATGCCGCTAGTGCAATCAGCAAGACAACTGCTAAATTGTAAAAAATTGTCGTTTTTTTCATCTTTTTCAGGCTTTATTAAGGCCTTTGTCTTCTCCTTCTCAAGAGAGAAGGAGAAAGAAAAACCTCAACGAATTAAATTATATTCGTTATTCTATTAGTTCTGCTAGTATTCGGGCATAGTTACAGGACATTCAAACTGGCCGTCGTTGTGACGAGTTTGAACTGCGTAAAAGCCTAAATCAGCTAATAATTCGTTGCCTTGCGCAGAATTGTAGCCGTTATCATTAGTGCCCTCTCCATTGCAAGTGTCGCCAGAGATCTTTCCAAAGCACCATCTGACGCCAAGATATTTAGTTCCATTTCCCGCAATTTCTCCCAAATTAGCTTTTAATCCTGCCAAAGTGGAATCTGTTGTTGTGATGGTAGCTTCGCTTCCATCTTGAACGCCATTTTGATTTTCATCATTCCACAGATAGAAATTGATGTAATTGGCTAAAGGAGCTTGAACCGGAACAGATGTATAGCTAGGAACATACATGCAAACATGCGCATCATTGCTGGTTACATGCAAGCTGATGACATTCGTGCCCCAATCTCCGGGTTTGACATCGTTAAAGTTGAAGAATTTTTCGCCTGCTAAATTTTTCGCATTCCATAATTGGCATTGTTGCGCTAAGGCAGATTCGGCACCGCTGCAATTGCCGTTAATGGCCAAGTTATAGATCAAACCGGCAGGATTGTTAGCATTTGTCGCGCCAGCTATCGGGAAATTCGTAACTTCAAATTTTAATATATTCGTCCCTTGATGTAAATCTCCGGCTGCAAAAGAACAATTCTTGGCAGGGGTCTGATAATTCTTTTCTACGGTTGAATAGTCGCAAACCATAGTGTCATTAAGCCATACTTTCACGCCATTATCCGCGCCGACTGATAAATTGATTGTTCCGCCAAAGGAAGGATCCCACCATTGAAAGGTTCTTTCAAATGTGTAGGTTACTTTATTTTGCGCATCCCAATCAGATGTGCCGTTAGCAGTCCATACCCATTTTGCAGGAGTTAATGATGCCTCCATCGTTACCCAAGCGCTGTTTATTGGGTTCACCAATAAGGCGTTATGGGAAGCAAAACTGCCAGTGCCGCCAGCCATTGCAGTAACCACATCGTCTGTGCCGCTGTAAAGTTTTTCAGTACATGTTTGGCAATCCACGCCGTTGTAGCTCTGTCTAGTGTGGTCAACTGTCAATTTGATGGTGCCCGCTTTAATAATATTATCTTCGGAGGTTTGCGTGCTTGAAAAGTAAGCAACAGTTCCGCCGATGGCCGCCACGGCAACGATCGTAATAGTCATCAAACTTACAATAATTTTTTTGTTCATAATAATTTAAAATTAAGCCAATTATTTCTTGTTATCAAAACTTCTCCCCTGCGTTTTTTGTTGCCCTGCAGGGACAGAGCAAGCCGACCAAATGGCGTTATTTTTGTTAAGCCCACGCTTCGCTTTTTTATCAAAAAATTCAATAAAAAAAACGAAGCCTAAGCTCCGCGTAAAAAATTTAAAACTATTCGTTGCCAATCAAAGGCTGTCTCACAATTCCAATATTGAGTTGTCTGATAGTAATTACAGCCAAACATAGTGCGTATTCCTGCTTACAAATTCTTATCTTTGTAATATGATTTTACCTTGCCGCAAAACCCTGTCAATCCCCTGTTTTATCAGAAATATAATTTCCAAAACTGTCAAATTTTTCCAAGATCAAGGATCAAACCAAAATTTTCTTTATAAAAATAATGCCGTTCTAAATCCAAAACCATTACAACCGTTTTTCTTTATTTAAAACCTGCAAAGATCATACCTTCATAAATATTAAAAACTGGTCGAGGCCCCTCCTCCGCGAGAGCTACGGCGGGCAAAGCCGGCTTTGCCCGCCGT
>CAIMDX010000073.1 GCA_903839905.1 uncultured bacterium | reverse complement strand
CCGCGGCGACGGCGGCAACCGCACCAGTTTTACTAAAAAGTCAATGACCAACCAAATCCCAAATCCCAAAACGAAATATTTGGGCATTAGGGCTTGGGATTTATTTGGTCATTGGACATTGGGGCTTGGGATTTCATTAAGGCTATGTGCGGAATAGTTGGTTATGTCGGCAAAAAGCCGGCCCTCCCGATCTTGTTGTCGGGATTAAAAAGATTGGAGTACCGCGGCTATGACAGTTACGGTTTTTGTGTTTTTAACGCTGGCCAGGAACCGTTTTTCCATAAGAGAGTCGGGAAAATTTCAGGAGCGGACAAAGAGCTTTTGGAAATGGATATCCAGGGAACGATAGGAGAGGCGCACACTAGATGGGCGACTACCGGCAGTGTGACCGAAGCTAATGCCCATCCTCATTTTGATTGCAATAAGGAAATTTTTGTGGTCCATAATGGCATCATTGAAAATTACAGCGAATTAAAAGACCAGCTGATTAACGAAGGGCATAAATTTTCTTCCGAGACCGATACGGAAGTGCTAGCTCATTTAATTGAAAAGTTCTTAAAAGAAAAAACCGAGGTTGGAGAAAAAAGAAAGCTGGAAGAAGCGGTCGCCGTTGCTTTGAAATTAGTTAAGGGAACTTATGGTCTTTTGGTGATGGCTAAAAGCGAACCGGAAAAGCTCGTGGCTGCCCGCCTTTCTAGTCCTTTATTGATCGGTGTGAACGATGGCGAATATATTGTTGCTTCCGACCCTATCGCCATCGCTCCTTTTGCCTCAAATATAGTTTATTTGGAAGATTACGAAATAGCAGTTATTACTCTCGGCAATTTGTCTTTGGCTAAGGAAAGGGCTCCGGAGAAAATGGAGTATGAGTCTGAAGAGGCGGAGAAAGGCGATTATGAAAATTTTATGTTGAAAGAAATTATGGAGGAGCCAACGGCAGTGGAGAATGCCATTAAGGGTCGGCTGATTATTGAGACTGGTTCGGTAAAATTAGGAGGATTAGACAGCGTGGCTGAAAAATTGCGCGAGATTGATAATTTTATTTTGATTGGTTGCGGCACGGCGCATTATGCGGCCAGAGCAGGCGAATATATGCTGGAAGAATACGCCGGGATTAAAACCGATGTTGATGTCGGTTCGGAATTCCGCTATCGCAAGCCGATCCTTAATGATAAAACCGCCGCGATTTTTATTTCCCAATCCGGCGAAACGGCTGATACTTTAGCCTGCTTGCACGAGTTGAAGCAAAAAGGAGTTTTATCTTTGGGGGTTACCAATTCCATCGGCTCAACGCAAAGCCGGGAAACGGATGCAGGAGTTTATACCCGCTCCGGTCCGGAAATTGCCGTTGCTTCTACTAAAGCTTTTGTCGGACAGCTGGCTACCTTGGCCATGATTACGGTTTATTTGGGAAGGCAAAGGACAATGTCTTTGGTGACCGGCTCGCGCATAGTTTCGGAGTTAGCGAGAATACCAGATTTGGCTAGGCAAATATTACTACAAAGAGAAAAGATCAAAGCTTTGGCAGAAAAATATAAAGGATATAAGAATTTTTGGTACATCGGCCGCAAATATAATGCGCCGGTAGCTATGGAAGGAGCTTTGAAACTAAAAGAAATCTCTTATCTCCATGCCGAAGGCATTCCGGGAGGGGAATTAAAACATGGATCGTTGGCTTTAGTTGATAAGGATTTCCCGACCATTGCCATCTGCTTGTCCGATTCTGTTTATGAAAAAATGGTTTCCAATATCCAAGAAGTGAAAGCTAGGGGAGGCATAGTGATCGCCATTGCCACGGAAGGAAACGAAAATATCAAAAAGATTGTTGATGATGTTATCTACATCCCCAAAACATTGGAAATGTTAAGCCCTCTTTTGTCGGTTATACCTTTGCATCTTTTCTCTTATTATATGGCCGTAGCCTTGGGTCGCGATGTGGATCGCCCAAGGAATTTAGCCAAGAGCGTTACAGTGGAATAGAGGGGTAATGGCGTCTAAGGCGTAACGGTGCCAGGTATTCTTCATTTCTCTGCAAGGGTTAGACCCTTGCAGAGAAAAATTGCACGGGTGCAGGCTGCGCGGATTGAAATTTACTCATTGTGTTCCTGTTGCCGGCGGCCCTTTTGTGATAAAATTTGCTATATGAAAAACACTAAAGAATACTCTATCTTAATAGGCGGAGCGGCCGGCCAAGGGTCAAGAATGGCCGGGCTGATCATTGCCAAATTATTCAACAGGTTCGGTTATAATATTTATATTCACGAAGATTACCAGTCTTTAATCAAGGGCGGCCATAATTTTTCTCAGATCAGGGCGTCTTCGGAGGAGGTTTTGTCTCATCGGGATGAAACTGATTTTATTTTGGCTTTAAACGAAGACACAATTAAAAAGCATAAAGAAAAATTAAAAAAATTGGGCACTCTTATTTTCAATCAAGATAAGATCAGTTCCAGCGAGGGGGTTGGTGTAAAAATAGAGACGATTGCCAAGGAATCGGGAGGCCTGCCTATTATGTCCAACACTGCCTTGATTGCGGCTTTTGCCAAGCTGATCGGCATTGATTGGCAGGTACTGGAAGATGTTTTGAAAAAAGAAATAGAAAAAGGGATTGAAAAGAATTTAGAAATAGCTAGAAAAGCTTATGATTCAATTGAAAGCTTGGCGAAGATAGAAAAAATTAAAAATAAATCAAGGCCGCTTTTGACCGGAAACGAGGCCATAGCTTTAGGCGCGGCTAAAGCCGGATTGGAAGTTTATTACGCCTATCCTATGACTCCGGCAACAAGCATTCTTCATTATTTAGCTGGTAATACAAGAGAATTAAATGTTATTGCTTCCCAGCTGGAAAATGAAATCAGTGTTATCAACGCGGGCATCGGCAGCGCTTTTGCCGGAAAAAGAACCATGGTCGGAACATCGGGAGGCGGATTTGCTTTAATGACAGAAGGCATCAGTTTGGCCGCCCAATCCGAAACGCCGATTTTGGTGGTGAATAGCCAAAGATCCGGTCCGGCCACAGGCGTGCCGACATATAGCGGCCAGAGCGATTTGTTATTCACCCTTGCTTCGGGCCACGGCGATTTTTTAAGATTCGTTGCCGCGCCGGGCGATGCGGAAGAATCTTTTTATTGGACGGGAAAACTTTTGAATTTGGCTTGGCAGTATCAAGCCCCTGCAATTTTATTGACTGATAAAGATATTTCCGAGGGAACTTTTACTTTTGACGAGGCAGTTTTAAAAAAGGTTAAAAAAGAAAAAGCTTTGATGTGGAATGGAAAGGGGGAATACAAAAGATATTTGAATAAAGAAAACGGAATTTCTCCAATGGCTTTTCCCGGCCAGCTTGAAGCAATTATTAAAGGCACCAGCTATGAACATGATGAATACGGAATATCCACCGAAGAAGCGGCGGAGATCGTTAAGATGCAAGATAAAAGATTAAGAAAATTTGAAGAAATGCAAAATGTGGTTGACGGGATGGAAGATGCGGTTAAAGTTTATGGCAATTTGAAATCTAAAAAAGTTGTCATTTGCTGGGGTTCGGCCAAGGGCGCGGTCAAAGAGGCAGCAGAAAATTTGGGCCTGAAAGTGGTTCAGCCGATTGTTTTACAGCCTTTCCCTGAAAAGCAGATGTACGAAGCGTTGAAAGGAGCCACAACAATAGTTTCAGTGGAGCTTAATGCCACCGGACAGTTGGAACAGGTTTTAAACTGTCACGGCATAGAAGCGGATAAAAGGATTTTAAAATACGATATGAGGCCTTTCACCGCCCAAGAATTAGAAATTCAATTAAAGAAAATATAAATTTATGGAAAAACTAGACACATATTGCCCCAATACTTGGTGTCCGGGCTGCGGAAATTTCGGAATGCTCCAGGCGGTAAAAGGAGCGATTGAATCGCTTATTGCTTCCGGCACGCCGAAAGAAAACATAGTCGTGGTTACTGACATCGGCTGCAATTCCAAGATCGCCGACTATTTGAATTTGAACAGTTTTTACGGCCTCCACGGCCGGTCTATCGCTTCGGCCGAGGGAATAAAAATGGCTAATCCCAATTTGAAAATATTAGTTTTTCTGGGAGACGGAGCAGCCTTGGACGAAGGAATATCGCATTTGATCCATGCCGCCAAAAGAAATTCCGATATTAATGTTATTTTACTCAATAACAGGCTCTTTGCTTTGACCACCGGCCAATTCACAGCTGTTTCTCCAAAAGGATTAAAAGGCAGATCAACGCCCGAAGGAAGCATTGAAGATCCGATCAATCCCTTAGAAATGATGATGGCCTCCAACGCTTCGTTTATCGCCAGAGGCTATGCCTTGAAAGTTCAGCATTTGAAGAATTTAATTATTGAAGCGGTTAGCCACAAGGGATTTTCTCTTGTTGAAGTTCTTGAACCGTGCGTTTCATTTTTTAACAATATGCAGTTTTATAACGAAAAAACTTATGAAGCTGTTAACGAAGATCTGTCTTCCAGAGAGAAGGCGATGAGCCTTATCAAAGAATGGAATTATGACAGCGACGGAAAAGTTCCTTTGGGATTGTTTTATAAAATAGAAAAGCCGGTTTACGAAGAAGAAATGAATAAAATTAAAACAAGCAAAGAAGCGGATTTCTTAAAATGCCTGCAAAAACATTCATAAAAAAGAAAGTTGTTTGCATCGGAGGCGGAACGGGGACGAGCGTTGTGATCAATGCCTTGAACGACAAATATGATCTATCTGTCGTTGTTGCGATGTTTGATAATGGCTGTTCCACCGGCCAGTTAAGGCGGGAATTCAACTTGCCTCCGATGGGCGACTTGAGGCAGTGCCTTATTTCTTTGGCAAAGAAAAAAGAGATCATTCCCCTAATGCGCTACCGTTTTGAAAAAGGATTTTTAAAGGGCCACAGCCTGGGCAATATTTTATTAACAGCAGCTGCAATAGAAGGAAAAGGAATGGAGCAGGGGTTGGAAAAGATGGAAGATATTTTAGAGATAGGGCGAAAAATTTTTCCCGTAACGCTGGCCAATTCCAATTTGGCCGTTGTTTTAAAAAACGGCCGGACAGTTAAAGGAGAGGAGGAAATAGTAAATTGTCCGGAAATATCCAAGGTCGGGATAAAAAAAATATTTTTATTTCCCAAGGCCAAGGCTAATCCCAAAGCTTTGGCAGAAATAAAAAAAGCGGATTTTATTATTATCGGTCCGGGCAAATTTTATACCAGCCTGATTTCTAATTTTTTAGCGGAAGGATTTGCCGAAGCAATCAAAGAATCCAAAGCCAAGAAGATTTTGATTTGCAACTTAATGACCCAGCCCGGTAATACCGATGATTTTACAATAGAGAAATTTTTGAGCGAAACGGAAAAATATTTAGGGAAAAATTCAATTGATTATGCCATTTTTAACACCCAAAAATTTCCTTCAAAGGCGTTGAGCCAAGTATTAAAAATTTTCCCCGGATCAAAGCTTGTTGGATATGATTCAGAAGCTT
>CAIMDX010000072.1 GCA_903839905.1 uncultured bacterium | reverse complement strand
TCCGAAGTACACAACCCCTGCCGGAGAATATACCTACAAATACATCGCCACCACTTCCAATTCCTATACCCTTTGCGCCAAGTCTGAAGCCAAGAGCGACAATTATTTCTGCTCTACCCAGGACAGCAGCGGCGTCAGCCAAACTTCCAGCGTTCCGATGTTCGCGGGCTGGGGAGGGAGCGGAGGAGGCTTCACCTGCGGCGTAACCAATGTGGAAGGCGCGGGCGGAATAAATTACGGCACGGTTGTCGGCCCCGACACTAAATGCTGGCTGGCCTGGAACCTTGGCGCAACGCAAGTTGCCGCTTTCGCCACCGATACCAACTCTTACGGCTACTATTATCAATGGGGAAGAGGGAATGATGGCCATCAGATTTCCAATAGCGCCACGACATCCGTTAATAGTGACAGTGATACTCCCGGCCACGCCAATTTTATTACGGAAAATGCTTCGCCTTTTGATTGGCGCGTTCCGCAGATTACAGCAGGAACTACTCTTTGGCCGGCAATCGGCGGGTTAAACAACCCGTGCCCGACCGGCTGGCATGTGCCGACACAGCCGGAATGGGCAACGGTCGTGGCTTATTTTTCGCCGCAAACCAGCGTCGGCGCATTTAATTCATCGTTGAAACTGCCGCTAGCCGGTTACCGCTATCGTGTCGATGCCGTGCTGTACCTTCGGGGTAGCCGGCCTCTACTGGTCTAGCAGTCCGAGTGGTATATATGCTTCGGATCTGAACTTTAGTGGAGGGGTGAGCCCCGTGGACACATATACTCGGGCGTACGGATTCCCGGTTCGTTGCGTCAAGGACGGCGCGGAATAATAATTTTCAATTTTCAAACTACAATTTTCAATGAATGTTTCAAATAAATACAACACCGTATTTTGTTTGTTTCATTGAATCATTGTAATTTCATTGGAAATTGTAGTTTGAAAATTAGCTTTGATAGTTATCCACAGTTGTCCAAGAAAAAATGGCGTGGATTTATTTTGTAATTATTGTAAAATTAAAATAGATTAAATAAATTCAGGCTAATTGCCAGAGGTTAGACCTCTGACAATCCGGCTAATTATTTTTTAAAATCAGATTAAAACAATTATGCTGGACAAAATTACCAAGTGGATCTTTTATACTTTTTCTTTTTTACTGCCGCTGGCTTTTTTGCCGGAAAAGAATTTTGTTTATTATTTTGATAAAAAAATATTTCTGGCCGTTTTCGTTTTCTTACTGTTCGGATCGTGGCTAGCTAAAAGTTTTGCCGCCAGCAGTTTGAAATATCCGGCCGGCAAAACCGCCAAAGCTGTTTTGGCCATGGCCGCAGTATTTTTCGCATCCACGGCTTTTTCGGGAATTTTTGGAGCGAGCTTTTTTGGAACGCCTCTGCAAGCCGATTCTTTTTTCAGCTTCGGGCTGTGCTTTTTAATTTTCTTTTTATCAGCCGCGATTTTGGAAAACGAGAAAGAAGTTTTTAAATCCATCAAATTTTTTATAGGCGGTTCTTCTGTTTTGGCTTTAGCGTTTTTAATTCTTGGCGGTTTGGCTTTGGCCGGCCAAAAAGTTTTAAGTTTTGGCGCAGGCGATTTGGGACAGGTGCTGGCCTTGGTTTTTGGAGCGGGTTTAACGGCGCTGGTTACTGTTTTAACTTTGGGCGACGGCCGAATATTTGATCAGGAATCCAAGCTCGGGAAAAGTTTGAATATTTCTTTACCGATTCTGGAAGCAATTTTGTTAGTAGCGGCCATCAGCTTTGTTGATCTTCGGCTGACCTGGTTCCTGGTCATTTTAGCGTCAATCATTATTTTTTGCCGTCTTCTGGCTATTCCGGCATCCAAGGCCAGCCGCCTGCTTGTGCTGGGCGTTTTTGCCGCTTCTTTATTTTTATTTTTTTTCGGCCTTCCATTTAGGGCTCAATTTGATTCTCCAAGCCTGCCCAATGAAGACTTAAGTTTAAAGATTGTCCAAGGCACTTTAATGGAAAGTCCGAAAAATTTCTTTTTCGGTTCCGGATTAACCACTTTTCCATACCAGTTTGCTTTGCATAACGGCGGAGCTCTTAATGGAACCATTTTTTCCGGTATTATTTTTGACCAAGGAGCTTTCGGTTTTTTGACTTTGCTGGTTGAGACCGGAATTTTGGGAGGGATTGCTTTTTTAATTTTAATAGGCCTTTTTGCCTGGCAAGGATTTAAATTGTTGACAAGCCGGGACGAAAGCGAAAAAGCTACTTTAGTATCTTTTGTTCTTGTTTATTATTTCTTTTTGATATTTTTCTTCTTTTGGATAAATTTAGGGCTGCTCGTTTTGACCTTTTGGGCCTTAGGGATGTTCGCCGCTGCTGAAAAACAAAAAGAGATTATTTTTACCGGAAAGCCGGAGTTGAAAAAAATCGCGGTAGCGATGATTGCCTTGGCCGGTTTGACAATTTCCATTTTTGCCATTTATGCCGCTGTCCAGCAATATCGGGCAGGCTTGGCTTTGCAAAAAGATGTGCAAAACAATTTGGATGAGGCTGTCGTTCAAGTCCAAAAAGCAACCAGCTTTTGGCAGCAAGACGATTATTATGTTTTGCTTTCCAGCCTTTATTTAAAACAGGCAGATGCTTTTTTAAAAAACAGAAAAGACAATACAATCGCTTTATCAGCAGAGGAGCAAGCCGGATTGAAAAAAATAGCTGATCAAGCCGTGGCCGCTGCCGATTATGCTTGCCAGCTTAATTCTAAGAAAACTTCAAATTGGCAGAACCTGGGTGCGACCTACGGGAACTTGATATCTATGTTTGAAAATGCCGGCCAGTCCGGGCTGGATGCTTATGATAAAGCTGAAAAACTTTACCCGCAGAGCTTGGGCGTTATTCTGGGCAGAGCATTTATATATGAAGCGAAAGGAGAGGCGAGCAAGGCGATAGAAGAGTACCAAAAATATTTGAATTTGATCCCGCCAGACGGCCAAGAGGCTGCGGCCGCCAAGACTAAGATTGAACAGCTGAACCAAGCAGTTTCTTTATCTAATTCGGTTGCGCCCGTTGATTCTGGAAATTCTATTATTCCTAATGATATTGCCCTGCCAACTTCCACTGCCCCAACCAGCAGCAAAAAAGAATAATAATATATAGGAGCCCGCTAATTTTTAGCGGGCTTTTAATTAAGCGAAAAGCTAAAAACAACGAACGAATATTTTAAATTTTACATTTTTATTTTACGCTTTTCGTTTTTCGCTTTACATTTTATAAGTTATCCACAGGTTGCAAAAAAATGATTTGTGATATAATTTCATTAGAAATAAATTTATATTTTCAGAACATTAAATAATTGTTTTATTTTTACGCGTTTTTAAAAAATTAAAAAAATAATAAATCAGTGCTAATAAAAAATAATTACAAAACCGTTTAAAATGAAGTCTCTGTTCTACGGTCGGCTGTCGGGCAGGATTTTTACATTTTAAAAAAGGTTTTACGCACTAAGCAAAAAATCTTATGAATTTTGCAAAAATTTTAAAAAAGAAAATATCTCTTGCCGTTATGTCCGTTTTGGTCATCGCTGGCGGATTGTTCGGCTATAATGTGTTCGCTACTCCCGATGCCACTATAACGCCGGCAACGGGCGGAACGAGTATTTCTATCGATACCACTTCCAACGGAGGAACCGGAGCTTGGGTGCCGCTTACTGGTCCGGTTATTACAGAGGGAGCATCGGGAGACATCCATACCGGAGTGCATACTCTAACCTTGCCGACCGGCTGGGAGTTTAAAATTTCCACAGTAACCATTGCTGTAGGTGGGGATAGTAATATCGGCGGCTTAAATACCAACATAACACCGGGGGCTACAACTTTATCTTTTAATGTGACTACTGCTTCGACTGTAGGAACAGCAACTTTAACTTTTCAAAATATAGAAGTCAGGCCCACCAACACGGCAGTTGCTACTGGCAATATAACCCTAACTGCAGGCGTTATTAATACTGCCGATACTAATTACGGAACTTTGACTACCATAGCCGGAACCGTCACTAAGCTTGGCTTTACTACGCAGCCAGCTACAACGCAATATGGTTCAGCCATACAACCGGTCGTAAAGACCGAGGATCAATTTGGCAATCCTTCCATAATTGGACTTGGAGCAAGCGAAACAGTCACCATAACACAGACTGCTGGGACTGGAACGCTTTCGGGAGATATAGATTTGGATATAGGAACTGGCGGAGGAAATGGAAACGGAATTGTAACTTTTACCGATCTAAAAATAGATACGATCGGGGCGGGCAAGAAATTGACAGCTACGGGCGCTACTCTTCCAGCTGTTCAAAGCACAGCTTTTGACCTCACCACCAAAGCCCTCACTGTCACGGGCATTACCGCGGATGGCAAGGGATATAATGGTTTGACCCCAGCTGTGGTACACACCGGCGGAGCTGATTTCGTGGGCAGAGTAGGCGCTGATGTTGTAGTGATTGAATTGGCTGGAGTTACCGGTGATTTTGTTGATAAAAATGCTGGCATCGGCAAAACAGTTAATATATCTGGTGTTGCTAAATCGGGTGCTAATGCCGCTAACTACACTATAATCCAACCGACTACGACAGCTACGATCACCAAGAAAGCCACCGATGGATCTTTCACTGTGGCCGCAACCAGAGTCTATGACAGCGATGTTGATGCCACTCTCCTCACCGCGACAGTGACCAGCAAGATCGCGCTTGATGATGTCGCTCTTACAGGAACACCGACCTACG
>CAIMDX010000071.1 GCA_903839905.1 uncultured bacterium | reverse complement strand
TCCGAAGTACACAACCCCTGCCGGAGAATATACCTACAAATACATCGCCACCACTTCCAATTCCTATACCCTTTGCGCCAAGTCTGAAGCCAAGAGCGACAATTATTTCTGCTCTACCCAGGACAGCAGCGGCGTCAGCCAGACTTCCAGCGTTCCGATGTTCGCGGGCTGGGGAGGGAGCGGAGGAGGATTCACCTGCGGGGTGAGCACGGTAACCTTTATCTATAACGGCAGTTCCGTCACTTATGGAGTGGTATTAAATACGACTACTAGCGAATGCTGGCTGGATCGGAACCTCGGAGCAACGCAGGTAGCCACGGCTTACAACGATTCTGCCGCTTACGGCGACCTTTTTCAATGGGGAAGGTTGGACGATGGACATCAAGTCAGGACTAGCGGAAACACTACCACTCTTTCCAGCACCGATGCCCCTAGCCATAGTAATTTTATTTACGGCATGGGTTGGAATCCTTATGACTGGAGGAATCCTCAAAATGACAGTTTATGGCAAACAGCTTTAGATGCCGATAACGATCCTTGTCCTGTTGGCTGGCGGTTGCCAACCGAGGCGGAGTGGAATACCGAACAGGCGACCTGGACTAGCGATGACCGTGCCGGAGCTTTTGCCAGCCCGCTTAAATTGACAGCGGCCGGTGGACGCCAGGATGTTGCGGCTGGAACTCCCTACTTAGAATCTGTAGGAGTTGAAGGTTATTATTGGAGCAATACGACGATTGGCGATATTGGCAATCGTAGATCTCGCTTGCTGAATTTTTGGCATGATGGTTTTTCCATATATACCTTCGGCCGGTATTACGGTTTTTCGGTCCGGTGCATCAAGGACTAATCTCTGTCGTGATTTTAATGATATCTTCGCAGATTTTTATTTATCTTTGTTTCGCTTTTTTAGCCGGTATCGGCCTGGCTTCTTTTTTAAAAATATCTTTGATTATTGGATTTTTAATTTTGATCCTTGGTCTGTCTTTGATTGGAATATTATGGAGATATCCGAAACC
Organism: uncultured bacterium; assembly: GCA_903839905.1. GTDB lineage: Bacteria > Patescibacteriota > Minisyncoccia > Minisyncoccales > JAQTVQ01 > CAIMDX01. The sequence goes on along the minus strand of CAIMDX010000071.1, from coordinate 2,306 downwards.
GGCCGTGGCCGGTTTTTGTTTAGTTTTTTTCATTTTGGGAATTTGGCGTTTTCAATCTTTTGAAGCTGCGATTTTAAAACAAGGAGAGGATAAAAGCCTGTCCGGCCAGAAAGCGATTTTAATCGGCCGGGTTGTTTTTGAGCCGGACAAAAGGCCGGGTTATACCAATTTGAAAATAAAAATAGAAAAAGCTTGGCTTTTTAGTGATGAACAAAAACCCTTAACCCAATTGGCTGGAGCAACGGTTTGGACGACGGTAAAAAATTATCCGGAATTTTTTTATAACGATCAGCTAAAATTACAAGGCAAGTTGCAAATTCCCGAGGCGATAGATAGTTTTAATTGGCCTGGCTATTTGGCTAAAGAAAGCGTGGCTTGGCAGATGTCTTGGCCTCAAGCAGAGTTGTTAGAAAGAGAGCCTTCTCCTGCAGGTTGGCCTTGGTTTTATTCGCATGTTTTGTTTTTAAAACAAAAGCTTGAAAAACCGATATATCAAAACCTTCCGTTAAGAGAGGGTTCTCTTTTGGCCGGCTTGATCTTTGGCGACCGCAGTTTGATGCCGAAAGAATTTAAGGATGAAATGAGCAGGACGGGGTTGAGCCATATTGCCGCGGTTTCGGGAACGAATGTAGTTATCTTAAGCGTTATCTTGATGAGTTTTTTCATCGGCTTGGGATTATGGCGGCAGCAGGCTTTTTGGCTGGCGCTGGTTTTTATTTGGCTTTTTATTATCCTGGTCGGATTGCCGGCTTCGGCGATTCGGGCGGGGGTTATGGCTAGCCTTCTTTTGTCGGCTCAATATCTCGGGAGGCAAAATATGGCCTGGCGCGCAATGGTTTTGGCCGGGGCGGCGATGCTGTATTTTAATCCATTGCTATTAAGGTATGATATCGGATTTCAGCTGTCTTTTTTGGCAGTTGCCGGTTTGATATTTTTAGCGCCGATAATAAAAGAGCGGCTGGGGTTTATTCCTGATAAAAAATTTTTCAATCTCAAAGAAATATTAGCGCAGACCTTGTCTGCCCAAATCGCGACTTTGCCGATTTTGATTTATAATTTCGGATATATTTCTTTGGTTGCGCCTTTGTCCAATATTTTGATCGTGCCGCTCATACCGCTGATGATGGCAATAGGGTTTATTTTTGTTTTAGCCGGAATTTTCTGGCCATGGTTTGGCTGGCTGTTGTCCTGGCCAAGCTCATTTTTACTTATGGCTGCAGTAAAAATCATTGACATCTGCGCCAGCCTGCCGCTCGCTTCGCTGGCTTTGAAAATTTCCTGGGCCTGGCTGGCCATTTTTTATATCTTGCTTTTGTTTTGGATCATCAGATGGCAAAGAAAACACAGATTTTTAGAAACAGGATACATTGTTTAAATCCAAAGCCCAAAGTTCAAATGTCAAATTAAATCCAAATGACAAATTAGTGTTTTGCCTGCCGGTAGGCAGGGATTTAGGATTTTGAGCTCTATTTGATATTTTGATTTTTAATAACAGTTGGTTTCTTTTTCTTCTGGTTCTGATAAAATGAAATCATTATGGCGGTAAAAAAGATAATTGTTAGGCGCGTCAGAAAAACTGCGGTTAAAAAATCTCCTGCAAAAAAATCCAAAGCAAAGGTTTTAACTCCTGAGATTCAAATTCCTCCTGTAAAAATTATTGATCCTAAAGCTTGGGTGGTGGGAGTTGATATGGGTTACGGCCATCAAAGGACTGCCTTTCCTTTGCGTTTTTTGGCTTCTGACGGGGAAATAATCAACGCCAACAACTATCCTGGAATTCCCGAAGGAGACAAATTGATTTGGGAAAGCACCAGAAATATTTATGAATTTATTTCCCGATTGAAAAGCGCGCCGATGATTGGCGAATTTTGTTTCTCCCTTTTTGAACGATTCCAGAAAATTTTAAGTTATTATCCAAAAAGGGATCTTTCCGAATCAAATTTCAGCGTTGAGCAGGTTTACAGTCTTTTAAAAAGAGGCTGGGGAAGCCATTTAATCAGCAAGCTCGGCAAAAAATCGCCTGGATTGCCTTTTATCACGACTTTTTTTAACGCGGCTTTTATGGCTGAATTTTTTGGTTATCCCGGTGATATTTTTTGTATTATTTGCGATGCTGATATTGCCAGGGCTTGGGCTCCGCTCAATCCTCACATCACGCGTATAAAGTATTTTGTTCCAAACCAGCGCACAGCCCAAAGATTGGAGTCTTACGGCATTAACCGTTCCAATATTATTTTTACCGGCTTTCCTCTGCCCTTGGAAAATATCGGCGATGAAAAGAGAGAAATACTCAAGGAAGATTTGCG
>CAIMDX010000070.1 GCA_903839905.1 uncultured bacterium | reverse complement strand
TCTTTCTTTTTTGAAAAATTTTGAAATTGATCTTGGGATGTTGAAACTTAGGGAGAAGAGTTGGAAAAAAACTTTAGCCGAAGAGCTGGGGGGCGATTTTGAAGTAATCTTGCCGGAAATGCCTAATACCCTGAATGCCAAATATGCGGAATGGAAGATCATGTTTGATAAATTCACTCCTTTTTTAAATGATAATGTTATTTTAATCGGCCATTCTTTGGGCGGAATATTTTTGGCTAAATATTTGTCGGAAAATATTTTTTCTAAAAAAATAGCAGCGACATTTTTGATCTCCGCTCCGTTCGGCGATAAAAATTTTGAACCAACGCTCGGCGATTTTGTTTTTAGCGGAAGCCTGGCCAAGTTGCAGGAGCAGGGCGGCAAGATATTCCTTTATTACAGCAAAGACGATATCTGCGTTCCCTTTGCTGATCTTGAAAGATACAAGCAGGAATTGCCGAGAGCCGAAGCGGTGGTTTTTGAAGATAAGGGACATTTCAACCAGTCAAAGTTTCCAGACCTGGTTGAAAAGATTAAAAGTATTTTTTAATTTAAAAATAAAATATGGCGGATGATATTATATTAGTTGATGAGTCTGATAATCAAACGGGAACCGGCGAAAAAATGGAGGTGCATCGCCAAGGGCTTTTGCATCGCGCTTTTTCCATTTTAATATACAACCAAAAAGGAGAGACTCTTTTGCAAAGGCGGGCGGCGTCAAAATATCATTGCCCCGGATTGTGGACCAACACTTGTTGTTCTCACCCAAGACCAGGCGAGGAATTGATCTTCGCGGCCGAAAGAAGACTTAAAGAAGAAATGGGATTTACCGTGCCAGTTAAAAAAATAGGACTGGAATTTATTTATAAAATAAAGGTCAGGGAATTGGTTGAGCATGAATATGATCATGTTTTGGAGGGCCGTTTTGACGGCGAACCGATATTGAATCCCGAAGAAGCTGATGCTTGGAAATGGGTAAGCTTGGAAAATTTGCGCGAAGATATAAAAAACAATCCGCAAAATTATACGCCTTGGTTCCAGCTGATTATCGGCCAAGGAAGCAAAGAAGCCGGTGAAAAAGTAAAAGGCTTGGAAAAATACGAAGTAAGAAAATCGGGCCGTAATATTGATTTTGAAAAAGAATCGCCATAATAGTTATTTTTTGGTAAAATATTAATATGCGGAAATACTTTCTTAAAGTTTTATCTTTCGCCTTCGCATTTTTTGTTTTGGTTTTGCCGACCCTTTCTTTGGCTCGCGAGCCCGGGGAGATAACCGATTGGTACATTAAAGATTTTCAATCAACTATTATCGTCAATAAAGATTCTTCTCTTTTGATTGAAGAAAAGATAACTGCTGATTGCGGCAATTTGCCGGATAAACATGGTATTTTCAGGATCTTGCCCTTGCAGGTGCAAGCTGGGGAAGAAAAGATAAAAACCCCTGTTGAGCTTATCGGTATCACCGATTTTGAAGGCAACAGGCTGCCGTATTCAACGGCCATAGACAGGATCAACAATACTGTTACCTGGAAGATAGGCGATCCGAATAAAACGGTTACCGGAGAAAATTATTACCGGATTACTTATGTTGTTAAAAATGCGATACGGTTTGAAAACTCCGGCTTTGATGAGTTTTATTGGAATTTGGTTGGTAATTTTTGGGATATTGATATTGATAAATTTTCTGCTGATATAAATTTTCCCGAAGAGGTTAGCCAAGATAACACGCAAATAGATTATTATACCGGCCTTTTTGGATCAACTGGAAAAGAAGGTGCAAGCTATCAATGGAAGTCGGCGAATATTTTAGGTTTTTTATCTGAACAAGGTTTGAAAGCAAGAGAAGGAATAACTGTTTCCATAACTTTTCCCAAAAATATTTTTACTCCGTACCAGCCGGGATTTTTTGAGCTTTACGGAAATTATCTTTGGTTTTTCATTCCGGTGATTTCGTTTATCTTTTGTTTTTATCTGTGGTTTAAGCACGGCAAGGATCCGAAAATAAATAAAGCCATTACGCCTGAATTTGAGATCCCTGAAAATCTGACACCCTTGGAAATGGGGCCGCTTATCAGAAATGGAGATCTTGCCGATCCGTTTATCTCGGCAGCCATTGTTAATCTGGCGGTTAAAAAATATATTATTATTGAGCAGATAGATCGGGCTTGGTATTCGGGCGGAAAAGATTTTAAATTAACGAAAATCAGGCCGGAAGAAGAATTTTTGGCTTTGAATTTCCCGGAAAGGGTTTTAGTTGAAAAGATATTCGGGGAGAAAAAAGAAATTTTTCTTTCCCTGCTGAAAACGAAATTTTATAAAGAATTGCCGGCAATTCAAAGAACAACGGTTGATAATTTAGCTTTAAAAGATCTGATCTCAACAAAAGGCAGGACACTGAGAACGATATTTTCCGTATCGGCCGCTGTTCTCCTCTTTGCGGCTTTGTTACTGGCGATATTTTTTCTTTCTATTCCGGCAGGAGCTTCACTAGGTTTGTCCGCAATTATTTTTATATCTTTTGGAATAGTCATGCCCAAGCGCACCCCTAAAGGAGCAGAGCTTAATTGGCGAATCAAAGGATTTGAAATGTATATGAGAAAAGCCGAAATTTATCGCCAGAGATTCAACGAGAAAGAAAATATTTTTGAAAAGTTTTTGCCTTATGCCATGGTTTTTGGTATTACCAAGCTTTGGATCAAAAAAATGGAAGAAATATACGGTAAAGAGTATTTCCAAAGCTACCATGCAGTTTGGTTCGCCGGTGCGGCAGCCGGAAGTTTTAACGCAGATAGTTTTGCTTCTCAAATGAACAGCTTGTCTTCAGGTATTTCTTCCAGCGTCGGCACTTCTTCAGGGGCCGGCGGTTCTGGAGGTTCCGGCGGCGGAGGAGGCGGCGGGGGCGGTGGAGGATGGTAAATTCCTGCAAAATAGCTTCTCTAGCTATATCTAAACTGGTTTTTTCGTTGAGCGGTACTTATTAAGGCTGTTTTTTGGTATGATAGAAGCAGGTCGGGCGATAATAAAAGTTAACGCTAAAAATTAAAATTATGGATCAAGAAACAAAAGAAGTTAAAAAAACAGAAATTAGGGAAAAGATTTTTTTGGCTGTTGTTTGGCTAGCCGGCATTTTTTTGGCAATCCAAGCCGTAAATGCTTTTATCGTTTACGAGGGGCTTGGTAAAAATACTCCCCGAGAGATAGTGGTAAGCGCCAGCGGGAATGCTTTTATAATTCCTGATATTGCCTTGATGCAGCTGGGAGTAACAACCGAGGGTTTTGATATTGGAAAAATTACGGCAGAAAATACCGATAAAATGAACAAGGTTATCGGCGAGGTAAAGACAGCCGGAGTGGACGAAAAAGATATAAAAACCACTGATTACAGTTTGTCTCCAAAATACGATTATTCCAGAGGAGCACAAATTTTTAAGGGTTACACCTTAACCCAGCAGATTACGGTAAAGATCAGAAATTTTGGAAAGATCGGCGATATTCTTGGGAAAGCCACCCAAAGCGGAGCTAATTTGATTGGTAATTTTCAATTTACGATTGAGGACGAAAATAGCGCCAAGCAATTGGCCAGGACAGATGCCATTCAAAAGGCCAAAGCTCAAGCTGAATCAATTGCCCAGCAAACAGGGTTGAAATTGGTTAAAGTGGTTAATATCTACGAAAACGGTTATTCTCCGGTTTTAAATTCTTATAGCTCGGCCAAAGCAGTTGATAGTTCTGGCATGGGAGGCGGTGTCGCAGTTGCGGAAATACAGCCCGGCCAGCAGGAAATTTCGGTTTCAATAAATTTGGTCTACCAGGTTAAATAAAAATATGGACAAAAAACCGTCTTGCAGGCGGTTTTTTGTTTTCAAACTTTAATTTTTGCCGAATGCTGGAAGGGCTGGTATAATGGTAAAAAATGCCATGGCATTTGTTTTGCAAAGCTGCGGCCGTTTACCGCTGCCGTTTGTTTTTTCTTTAATACGCTGTTCCGATTCCGATTGGATAGGAGTAGAACATCTGCGATGGCGTTAACCGCCGCGGATAATTGCCGCAACATCAATATGGAAAATTTTAACCAAAAAAATATAGTTATTTATAAAGATGATATTTCCGAAGATTTTTTTGAGTGGGTTTCTCAAATAAAAATTGTGGGCTGGGATATTGAAACTTCCGGTCTTGACTGGAAAAAAGAAAAAATCGGAACCTGCCAGCTTTATGCACCCAATAAGCCGCCTGTGATTGTGAAGATCGGGAAAACCATACCGAAGAATCTTTGCAGCCTGCTAGCTGATGAGTCGGTCAAGAAAATTTTTTATTACGCCATATTTGATCTTTCTTTCATGGCCAGCCATTGGAATGCCGATCCTAAAAATATCGCTTGCACTAAAACAGCTATTAAATTGCTTGATCCCAAGCATGTCAAAAAACACAGCTTGGCCAATTTGCTTAAAGAAAGGCTGGGGATTATTATAGACAAAAGCGAACAGTGTTCTAATTGGTTTTCAGCCAAACTGACCGAGAAGCAAAAAGAATATGCGGTCAAAGACGCGATTTATTTGTTGCCGCTTTTAAATAAGCTGGAAGCCGAACTTAAAGCTCAAGGATTGCTTGAATTGGCGCATCAATGTTTTGCCCATATACCAACCCGCGTTCAGCTGGGATTAAAAGGGTATAAAGATGTTTATGATTATTGATTTTTAGAAAATATGAGCGGAAACGACAGATCAAACATTAAAATAGGAGCAGAGGTAGATGTTGTGTTAAAGGCCGATCAAAGGACCGGTAATCTGACGCGCGGCATTGTGGCGCGGATATTGACCAACTCTTCATTCCATCCGCATGGCATAAAAGTGATGCTGGAAGACGGGCAAGTGGGGCGGGTTCAAAACATTATTAAATTTCAATAAAATAGTTTAATTAGAAAAAATAGAAGAAAGATGAAAATCACTTTTTTCGGAGCCGCCCAAAATGTTACGGGTTCAAAACATTTGATCCAAATCCAAGGATATAATTTATTGCTGGATTGCGGAATGTACCAGGGGAAAAGAAGCGTTTCAAATCAGCTCAACAGCGAGCTTCCTTTTCCGGCCGAGCAAATTGACGCTGTTATTCTTTCCCATGCCCATATTGACCATAGCGGCTTATTGCCGGTTTTAGCGAAAGGCGGCTTCCGGGGAAAAATTTATTGTACTCCAGCGACGGCGGAGATTACGAAATATCTTTTGCAGGATTCAGCTTCAATTCAGGAGCACGACTGTGAATATTTCAATGGACACTTAAGGATAGGAGAAGATCCTATCTCTCCGATTTATACCATTGAAGATGTTGAAAAAACCTTTAATCAATTTGAGACGGTTCAATATTTCAGCGCGAGCAGGGAATGGAAAAAACTGAATGAGAATATCCGTTTTAAGCTTTATGACGCCGGGCATATTTTAGGTTCGGCAATAACTTTGCTGGAAATTAAAGAGAACGGGGTCATTAAAAATTTGATCTTTACCGGGGATATTGGCAGGGATGAATTGCCGATTTTGCGTTCGCCGGAAGCAATTGAAGAAAGTGCGGCAACTATGATCATGGAATGTACTTACGGTGCGAGAGATCATGGCTCTATTAATGAAGTAATGATGGCGATGGAGGGAATAATCAAAAGCGCGATTAAAAGAAGAGGCAAGGTCATTATTCCCGCTTTTGCCTTGGGTAGAACCCAAGAATTGATCTATGTTTTGCACAAGCTTACTGATAAGAAAAGCATTCCTGCTTTGCCGATTTATTTTGACAGTCCTTTAGCCCAAAAACTTACAGCTGTTTTTTCCCGATTTACCGAATATTTTGATGATGAATTTTGGAGAGATTTCGGTTTCCGCAGAGACCCTGTTTTTATATTTAAAAATTTGAGATATGTGGAGACTTTAAGCGAATCTAAAGATCTCAATAATCGGCAAGGGCCGTTGATAATCATTGCCTCTTCGGGTATGGCTGAAGGCGGAAGAATATTGCATCATCTTAAAAATAATATCAGCAACGCGGATAATACGATTTTGATTACGGGATTTCAGGCGGAAAATACTTTGGGAAGAAAGATTCAGGATGGAATGAGCCCGGTAAGGATTTTTGGTGAAGGATATGATGTCAAGGCGAAAGTGGTCACATTGGATGCTTTCAGCGCGCATGCCGGACAAAGCGGCCTTTTAGAGCGCGTGAATCAGACAAAAGGATTACAAAAATTATTTTTAGTGCACGGAGAATTATCGCAAGCCGAGGCTTTTAAAAATGTTGTAAGCGAATCGCGTCCCGAACTGTCCATAGAAATTCCAGCATTAGGACAAAGCTTTGAAATTTGATTTTATATGGAGAATAAAAATTACAATCTTTTTCGCGAGAATAATGCCGGGGACGAGATTGTTTTTTCCGTATCCGAATACATTGAATTTTTGACGCTGAAAATAAAACCGTTTGAAGTGAAGATTGTCGGCGAAGTGGGGCAAGTGCAATTCGGCCCAACCGGCCATGTTTATTTCAGCCTTAAAGACGAAAAGGGCGGGGCTATGCTGAATTGCATCATTTGGAAGTCTAGCTATCGTACTTACGGCATAGAGTTAAAAGAGGGAATGAAAATAACGGTTGTTGGCAATGCGGAGATTTATGCCCCATCCGGCCGATTGTCTTTTATCTCCAGATCCATTTCTTTGGCAGGGGAAGGCGCATTGAAAAAAGAATACGATCGCATCAAAAACTTATTGGAAAAAGAGGGAGTTTTTGCCGAAGAGCGCAAAAGGCCTTTGCCGAAATATCCGCAGAAGATCGGAGTTATCACTTCCCGCCAAGGAGCGGTGATTGCTGACTTTTTGAATAATTTGGGTAAATTCGGGTTTAGCATAAAAATGATTGATTCGCGGGTTGAAGGGCAAGAGGCGGTTAAAGATCTTCTTGCATCCGTAAGGTCATTTAAAAAGCAAAAAATAGAAGTTCTAGTGATAATGCGCGGAGGAGGATCAATGGAATCTATGATGGCTTTTAATAATGAAATGCTAGTAAGAGAGATTGCTAAATTCCCTTGCCCGGTCATTGCTGGCATCGGCCATCATAAAGATGTGCCTTTGGCCGCAATGGCGGCTGATGTAATGGTTTCAACGCCTACGGCCGCGGCTAATCTGCTGGGGGAATCATGGCAAAAAGCTACGCTTTCTTTGGAGCGCAGCGAACGGCAGATCATTTCAAGCTATGAAAAGAATTTAGCGGACGCTAACTTTTTACTTCAAAAATCTTTAACTAAGATAGGGGATTTAAGGAGAGATATTGCCGGACAATATGAAAAAGCTAAAAATAAAATTAAGCTGTGTTTGCAAAAATTTGAGAACGGGCTGGACAATATTAAAATTGATCTGAAAAATTCATTATCAAAAACTTTTTCCGGATTTGAGATGTTTTTAAGGACTGTTAGCCGGCAAATGGAATATGCTGAAAAGGCGATTAGCTTGAATGATCCCGAAAGGCAATTAAAATTAGGATATAGCATCGCTACTTTAAAAGGCAAGGTTTTGAGGAGCGTTAAACAGGCCGAAGCAGGCCAAGAATTAGATTTGCGTCTGACAGACGGCATTATTAGTTCGGAGATAAAAAATATTAAAAAGAGCATTTAATTTCGTTGGAGTTGCGGCGTAGGGCTATGGCGCCTGCCTGTCGGCAGACAGGTGGCAAAGCCAGCCTTCGCTGAAGCTACGGCTTGGTAAATATGGAAACAAAAAAAGATTTGAAAAATAATTTAAATGGAAATTTGAAACAGCTCGCTGAAATTACGGCGTGGTTTGACAACCAAAAAGAGGTTGATGTTGAAGAAGGTTTAAAAAAAGTCAAAGAAGCGGTGGCCTTGATCAAAGCCAGTAAGGAAAGATTGAAAGCCGTGGAAAATGAATTTGAAGAAATAAAAAAAGAAATAGATTTTGAAGAGGAAACTAAAACAGGCGAGAAAGAAGCTGGGTTTTAATAAATAATTTTCTTTTGGCAAAACAAAACAGAGGCTCGGCCTCTGTTTTGTTTTTTATCTATCCCCATGGAAATTCCCGCCCGAAGTGGCCCCAAGCCGCGGTTCTTCGGAATTTTATTTTTCCCAAGCTCAAAAATTCGCAGATGCCTTTGGACGACAGATCGTAGCCGATTATTTTTTCTTCTTTGCCGTCTATTTCAGCAACAGCCATGACCGGTTTTTTTTTGCCAATGGCATAAGCGAGTTTGGTCCTTACTGTTTTAGCGCTATGTTTTTTTAGCAGATCAACAGCGATGCGGCGGGCCATATAGGCTCCGCTGCGGTCTACTTTGGTCCAATCTTTGCCGGAAAAAGATCCGCCTCCAATGCCTACTTCCGGGCCGTAATTATCAATCGCTATTTTCCGGCCGGAAAGTCCGGAGTCGGCATCAAACCCTCCTGTCTCCCATTCGCCGGCTGGATTTATCAAATATTCTTCGGCACTTATAAGGTTGCGGACCAATTTTTCCAGTTCAACTGAAGAGGTTTTTTGAAAGCTGGCTACAGCTGTTTTAATTTTTCCATTTTCAATAGTCACTTGGGTTTTTCCGTCAAAAGGAAACTGGCTGTAAATTTTATTGCAAAGCTTGCGGGCAAGTTCGTATTCCAAGGGCATAAAATTTTTAGTTTCACTGGAGGCATAACCGATCATAATGCCTTGGTCGCCGGCGCCGCCGTTGTCCACTCCGCGGGAAATGAATGGGCTTTGTTGGGAGATATAAATTTTAACACTATATTTTTCTCCTAAAATGCTTTTAATGATATTTTCAATATTGACTCTCGCGTTGCTGGTCACTTCGCCGGAAACAGAAATATTGTCGTGGCCGCCCATAATTTCAATGGCCACGCGGCTTTTAGGATCAAGGTCCATATAGGCGTCAAGCAAAATATCGGCCAAGTAGTCGCATAATTTATCGGGATGCCGAGGGGAAACGAATTCGCAAGTTTTAGTGCTTGTCATGAATATTACTTTTCCTCGCCGTAGCTTTAGCGAAGGCGGGTTACCATTAATTATTAAAAAACCCTTCGCACGAGGAAGAGCTAGCTTTAAGCTAATTTATCTTTCCCCGTGCGGGGTTGGATTTGGCACCTTTTCTCGAGTCGTCTCGGGATGGTTGCCAGCGGGTCATAGAGCCAAATCTCTCGCCGCTTCCGGATAACTTATTAAATTATTGTTTTCCTATTATATTTTGGTTCCGGTTTTTCGTCAACAACAGTTCTTGAATTGGCTAAAAACTGGTCAAGGTCCGGCTTTGCCCGCCGTAGCTCTCGCAAGAGCGGAGGAGGGGCTTTGCCAGTTTTTAGAGCTATCTTAGAATAGAACCTTCTTTTATCTCATCGCTGACCGCGGTCAAAGCCAATTTTTCCGTGCCGTCGGCCAGCGTTTCTACTATTACCAGCATCATTCCTTGGCTGACTCCCTGGCCCATTTTGCGTTCAGCCAGATTAGCGGCAAAAACACATTTTTTGTTAACAAGCTGTTCGGGTGTAAAATGTTTTCTTATTCCGGCAAAGATTGTTTTTTGGCCGATCTCCGAACCGAAATCTACTTTCAATTCAAAAAGTTTTTCGCTCCATCCGGGAAGGAGGCACTCTAAAATTTTGCCGATCCTTAAATCGGCTTTATCAAAATCCGGATATTCAATGGTTGGCTTCATAAAAAATAAAAATGCCTGTCTGTCGGTAGGCAGGAAAGGTTATGGTTATTTTTAAGTGATACAATATTTTTTAAACATTGGAAATAGGCTTTCCTCGGTTTTTTGATTTTCTTTGTAATTTTTTGTAAGATGGAGAAGTTGAATAAGAAGCATTTTAATTTTTTAAGATAAAACTATGTCAATGTTTGATCAATTGAAGCAGTTAAAACAATTAAAAGAGATTCAGGACCAACTGAAAAAAGAAAGAGTGGAAGTAGAAAAGAACGGCGTCAAAGTGGTTGTGAACGGAAAAATGGAGATAGAAGACATTACATTGAATCCAGAACTCGGCATTGAACAGCAGGAAAGAGCTGTTAAAGATTGCGTTAACGACGCTATCCACAAAGTTCAAACAAACTTGGCGCAGAAAATGTCCAAAATGGGAAATTTCGGACTATAATATGCCTGTCTGCCGGTAGGCAGGGAAAATTATTGTATCGTTTCGCGATAATATATAATCCCGCCAGCGGCGGGATACCAAAATTTTGATTTTTGATTTTTTCATTTTTAATTTCAGTTAAGACAATGGAGATTAAGCAGATTATCGTCGGCAAGCTTCAAACCAACTGCTACCTTTTCATCTCAGGAAAAGAGATGGCGGTTATTGACCCGGGCGGCGAGCCGCGGAAAATTTTAGCTGAAATAGAGAAAACCGGAGCGGTAGTAAAATATATTATCAATACCCACTATCATTTTGACCATATACTGGCCAATAAAGAGATAGAGGAAATGGTCAATACAAAGGTTTTGATCCATGAAAACGAAAAAAATTTTATAGCATTTGAGCCGGACCATTTTTTAAAAGATGGAGAGATCATCAAAATAGGCGTTGAAAGCCTGGAAGTTATCCATACCCCGGGCCATAGCCAAGGAAGCATTTGCTTGCTTGGAAAAGGATTTATATTCAGCGGCGATACGCTTTTCAACGGTTCTTATGGAAGGGTTGATTTTCCAGGCGGCTCTGCCGAAGATATAACCAAGTCTCTGGAAAAATTGGCGGGAATAATAACGCCGGGGATGAAAGTCTGTCCGGGGCACGGCCAGGTTTTTTATAGGTGAAAGAAAATTGGCAGTATGATAATGTAAGAACAGAAACTGGCGGACATTAAGTCTTGTATTTGCGGATCAAGAGTCATAAGAAAAGGTTTTAACTGGAATTATATAAAAATTAATATAATATTATTTTATGGCAATATATCCGGCAATTCTTTTCGTTTCCGGAATACTGGCTGGGCTGGCAGGATTTTTCGTTTTTATCACTAACAGAAAAAATTTTTTAAACCAATTTTGGCTTCTGGCCAGCCTTTCCTTAGTGGGATGGCTTTTCGGCTATGGGATCGGTTTTACTCCTGATCAAAAAATTGCCATATTTTCCGAAAAAATAATGGATATAGGATCCGTATTCATTCCGATTTTTACCGCTTATTTTTTTACTATCTTAATCGGTGATTATCAAAAGGAAAAAAAGATTCTTCTCGTTAATTCTTTTATCGGAGCTGTGTTCATTATTTTAATATTGTTCACTAATTTTTTCTTCCGAGGCTTGGGAGAATTCGTGCCAAGCATGGGTTATTATCTGTTTGATTACGGATGGGCATATTATCCGTTTATAGCTTGGTTTATTGCTTCCGTTTCCCGGTTTTCTTATAGATTATATTCCGCATCAAGGAGAAAAAACTTAGACCCGTTAAAAAAACAGCAGATAAGGTTCGTTTTCTGGGGGTTTTTGCTTTTGTTTATCTCCGGATCAATCAATTTTTTACTGGACTATATTACCATTCCTTTTTATTTTAATTTGTTGGTTCCATTTTACTTAGTCTTTATTGGTTTAGCCATTATTAGAAATAAGCTTTTTGACATAAAGATCATCGCTACGGAATTTTTGGTCTTTTTTATGGGTTTCATTCTTCTGATACTCCCTTTTCTGATGCCTAATTATAAATTAGTCATTGCTGAGTGCGCGGTTTTTATCATTTATTGTTTTATAGGATTTTTATTGATTAAAACAACAATGGGAGAGGTCAATGCGAAAGAGAACTTTGAGCAGAAAGTCCAAGAACGCACCAAAGAATTGGAGCAAAGCAAAAAAGTCGCCGAGGATCGCGCTGCAGAGCTGGAGAAATGGTACAAGCTCACCATCGGCCGGGAGGTGCGCATGGCCGAGCTAAAGGATAAAATTAAGGAGATGGAAGAAAAGATTGAATAATGTTATGTTTGTAGATGTAAATAGCCAATAATCAGTTTAATTTTAAAAATTATGGTAGGTATAATATTCGGTTTTATTTTTCTTGCTCTTGGCTTGATAACTTTGCTGAAAAGCGCAGGCATTATAGTCATTAATCTTGATTTCGGGCTTATTTTCTGGTCTTTGTTCTTTTTGTTTATCGGGTTGAAGCTGATAATCAAATCCAAGAAAAATCGTTTTCATTTTTGGGGAGGGAATAATTCGGGTTCGTGCGATTGCAAGGATCCAAGTTGTGATTGCGGTTGCGATAAAAGCGATAATCAAAAATTTTAATCTAATTTCGCGGGAATTTTACGGGCTCGCGGGTTTTTGAAAATATGGCAAAAAAAGAAATAAAGAAAGAAACAAGACGGGAAGAATTCAAAATCGCCGGAGGAGAGCTTTTGAAAAAAGTTAAAGAGCTGATCGCGGAAGGCAATGTCAGAAGAATTATTATAAAAAAGGAGGATGGCGAGGTTTTGATGGAGCTTCCTTTGACCGTGGCCGTTGTCGGCACCGTTTTAGCTCCAGTACTTGCTGCTGTCGGTGCCTTAGCTGCTTTTCTTACCAGTTGCACATTGGTGGTGGAGAGAAAAGATTAAGAAATTTTCTAAAAACGAAAAAAGCGCCTTAAAGGCGTTTTTTTCTTGCCGCAACCGGAAATTGGCTAAAAAACCGAAAAATAGGTAAAATGAAGATATGGAAAACTGTATTTTTTGCAAGATAATCAGCGGCGAGATTCCGTCAGCTAAAATTTATGAAGACGAAAAAGTTTTCGCTTTTCTTGAATTAAATCCTCTGGCTGAAGGGCATACGCTTTTAATACCCAAAAAACACGCTCAAGATATCTTTGATATAGATCAAGATGATTTAAAAAATCTGGCCGCAACGGCGCAAAAAATCTCGTTAAAACTTAAAGAAGCTTTCGGGGCGGAAGGCGTTAATTTAGTGCAGCGCAGCGGCAAGGCGGCCGAACAAGGCGTTTTCCATTTTCATTTGCATATTATTCCAAGAAAAAACGGCGATGGGATAGAGATGGACAGATGGTGGTTTGAAAAAGCAAAGGCTGTTTCTTTTGAGGAACTGCAGGCGGCCGTTAAGAAGATCCGCTGGTAAAATTTTTTGAATTGGTATAACCTTTGTTTAAAAGAAAGAAAACACCTAGATATGTCTAAGAAGTTATTCAAAAAAGAGAAGAAAACAAGCCCAGTTCAAAAAAACGCCTTAAAAATAAAGGTGAGAGTTGGGAATTTTAAAAAAACAAAATTGAGAGCATTGGCTGCTAATCTGAAAAAAGAACCAACAAAAAAAGAGCTGTTAAAGCCGGAAAAGCCAGTAATATCGTTGGAAATAAAAAAAGAGGATGATTTTAAGCTGGATCCTTTTGAAGTAAAGAAAGTAGAAGTAAGAATTATCGGCATTGGGGGAGGCGGGGGAAATATCGTGTCCGAGCTTTCGCAAAGATTGGCGGAATTTTCTGCAAAAAAAATAGATTTTGTGGCAGCCAACACCGATACGCAGGCTTTGAAGGCTATGCCTAAAAGAGTGAGTTCTTTTGCTTTTGGAAAAGAAATGACCAGGGGGCTGGGCACGGGCCGCAATCGCTTGGTCGGCGAGGCGGCCGCTAAGAAAGAAGAAGAAAGAATAAAAAGTATTTTTACTCCTAAAAAAGACCTATTTATTTTAATTTCTTCACTGGGAGGAGGAACGGGAACCGGGGCCACGCCGGTTTTTGCCAAAATAGCCAATGATCTTGGCTCAAAAACATTAGGCATTTTTACTTTGCCTTTTGCGTTCGAGGGCAAAGACAAGTTGAAGTCAGCCCAAGACGCTTTGGAAAAGATTCAAAGCAATCTGAACGCCGTTTTAGTGCTGCCTAACGATAAAATTTTTAAATTAACCAAAGAAGATACTCCTTTTCATGCCGCGCTTTCACTTTTAAACAAGCATATAGCCAATTCCTTGGAAGGCCTTTTAAGGGTGATTTATGTCCCTGGGTTGATCAATATTGACTGGGCTGATGTTAAAACCACCCTTGAGGGTAAAGGCAGAGCGGCTTATCTTAATACTGCCCAGGTTTCGGCTTCTGTTCCGGCTTTTGTCAAAAATTCTGTTCCTGCCAAAGCGGCTAAATCCGCGGACGGAAAACTTTCCGCCGGCCAAAAAAAAGAAAAAGGAACCTTGGAAGACTTTGCCAAAACCCTTTTAATCAGCCCGATTTTAGACTATAATTTTTCACAGGCGGAGAATATTTTATTCAATATTGAAAGCTCCAGGAATATTTCTTTAGAGCAGCTGATGGCGATCAGCGAGAAGATCCATTCAACCGCCCCGCAAGCCAAAATAATTTTTGGCTTATCCCAATCGCCGGCGTTGAAAGATGTTATTAAAGCTACTATTTTAGCTACCGGCAGTGTTGAGAAAAAAGCAAAGAGCGCTGTCCACAAGAGAAAGGCTTCTGTGAAAAAAGGGAGCAAGAGCAACGGCGAGCCGCTTATTGAAAATAATGCCGAAAAAATGACTGAAGGCGAATTAGAAAAAAAGATCCAGCCAAGAAGGAATGCTTTGGAGATTAAAAAGGCAGAGAGAGAGCAGGCGGAAAGAGAAGAAGAAAAAGATAAGATTTTTGAGATTCCTGCTTTTTTAAGGCGTGATGGTTCAAGCAACCAGCAAAAGTCAGATAACAAATAGCTGGTAGAGCCTGAACAAAGAATACTTAAAAAAGCAGCGATTCCGTCGTTTTTTAAGAAGAAATGACCAGGGAGGGCAACAGAAACCGGAGAATAGATAGCTCACCAAGACCGAAGCCGATAATTTCTCAAAAAAGCAGCGATTCCAAGCATTTTTTAAGGCGTGATGGTTCAAATAACCAGCCAAAATCAGGAAATTAAAAAATATCATGCAAAAACAAACAATCAGAAAGGCAGTTTTTCCAATCGCCGGCATGGCTACCCGGTTTTTGCCTTTATCTAAGGTGGTTTCCAAAGAACTAATTCCTTTAGTTGATAAGCCCTTGATACACTATTCGGTTAAAGAGGCGGTTGACTCTGGGATAAAAGAGATTATTTTCGTTACTCGCCCTAAACAGAAAGATGTGATGCAATATTTCCAGCCTGATCCCCAGCTGGAAAAGATTCTTGAGGAGAAACAGAAAATTGAGGAACTGGAAACATTGAAAGAGATCAAAAATCTAGTTAGAGATGTTACTTTTTCTTCAGTGGTCCAGAAGTATCCGCTAGGAGATGGAGACGCCGTTTTACAAGCCAAGGCTATTGTGGGCGATGAGCCTTTCGCTGTTTTTCTTTGCGACGATATTATTGATTCGGAAATTCCGGCATTATCGCAGCTTATGGAAGTTTTTGATACTTGCCAGCGGCCGGTTATAGCCCTTAAACAATTGCCGCCGGAGAAGCTTTACCATTATGGCGTTGCTGATGTGGAAAAAATAGCCAACTGTTTTTATAAATTCAAAAATATGGTTGAAAAGCCAAAGGAAGGCCAAGCTCCGTCCGATTTAGCGCTGGTTGGCCGTTCTATTTTAACCCCGGATGTTTTTGATTATTTGAAGCCGAAAAAAAAATCGGGAAAAGCAGACTCTTCGTTGCTTAACCCGACTCTTGGAAAAATGGCGGTTGATGGTAAAGGGATCTATGGTTATGAATTTAAGGGAGAATGGCTGGAATGCGGCGATAAACTGCGCTGGTTTTATTCTTTTTTGCATTTTGCCATAAAGCATCCAAGCTTGGGAGAAGATGTAAAAATTTGCCTAAGGAAGCTTAAATATTGACTATGGACATTTACGATCTGGTCATCATTGGCGGAGGGCCGGCGGGGATTACTGCCGGTATTTATGCTGCGCGGCAAAAACTGAAAACATTACTGATTACCAATAATTTCGGAGGCCAGATCGCGCATAAAGCAGTGGGAATAGAAAACTATCCGGGGTTTGAACAAATTTCCAGCTTGGAATTGATTGAACGCTTGGAAAAGCATTTGAATTCTTATAATCTTCCAGTTGAGTTTGAAGAGGCCGCCGAGCTGGATAAGCTTGACGGCTTTTTTTTGATAACCGGCAAAGACGGCGGGAAATTTTCAGCCAAAACCGTTATAATCGCTTCGGGAGCGATTCCAAGGTTTTTAAATGTACCAGGCGAAAAAGAATTTATCGGACGGGGAGTAAGCTATTGCACGGCTTGCGACGGACCGATGTTCGGCGATAAAACCGTTGTTGTGGCCGGCGGCGGCAACGCTGGATTTGAAACAGCGATTTTTATGGCTAATTACGCCAAGAAAATTTATATTTTGGAGTCTGGAGAAGCAGTCCGCGCCGATGAGGCTAATCAGGAAAAGGCCGGATCAATCGGGAAGATAGAGATTATAACAGGAGCCGTTATTAAGGAAATTTCCGGCCAAAAATTTGTGGATAAAATAATTTATAAAGATTTAGCCAGCGGCCAGGAAAAAACTATCAGCGCGGAAGGTATTTTTATTAAAGTTGGCTACCAGCCCGCCTCGGCTTTTATTAAAGAAGATTTAGTTGATTTTAACGACAAAAAAGAGATAAAAGTTGATTTTGAAAATTTAAAAACAAAAACTCCAGGATTGTTTGCCATCGGAGATGTGAATGCCGGCAAAAACAAGCAGATCATCATTGCCTGCGGACAGGGAGCGAAGGCGGCCTTAGAAGTTTACAAATATTTGCAGGAAGAGGAAAAAGAAAATAAAATAAGCATAAGCTAATTTTTAAATTAAAATTTTTAATTTTAAAATAATTTTTAATGATAAAATTTTTAAATCAGCAACTGATCCTAAAGTGTCTGTTTAAAAATTAAGAAATTAGGATTTATTTAAAAATTTACAATGAAAATTCTATCTTTAAAGGCCAGAGAAATATTGGATTCGCGGGGCAATCCCACAATTGAGGTTGAGCTGGAAACGCACAAAGGTAAATTTATTGCCGGAGTTCCGTCGGGCGCTTCAACGGGAAAGCATGAGGCTTTGGAATTGAGAGACGGAGAAAGCCGCCGAAACGGTTTGGGCGTTTTGAAGGCTGTTAAAAATATTGAAGAAATTATTGCGCCGGAGATTATCAATCAGGATGTTATTTCTCAAAATTCATTGGACCAGCTTATACTGGATCTGGATGGAACTGAAAAGAAGTCCAAACTTGGAGCCAATGCCATGGTGGCGGTTTCAATGGCTGCTTGCCGGGCTTTGGCTGCGGAAAAAGATGTTCCGCTTTACCAATATATCAACGAATTATTCAACCAAAAAAGAGAACAGCCGCTGGCTCTTCCCAGGCCTTGTTTTAATGTTATTAACGGCGGAGCGCATGCCGGAAACGATCTGGATGTGCAGGAATTTATGGTAGTTCCCCAGGCTGATACTTTTGCTGAGAATTTGGAAATAGGCGCGGAAGTTTATCAAGAGCTGAAAAGCGTTTTGAAAAATAAAATCGGCCCTTCGGCAATAAATGTCGGAGATGAAGGGGGGTTTGCTCCAGCTTTAAAATATCCCGAAGAGGCCATGGATTTTATTTTGGAAGCTTCTAAAAATAAAGGCTTGCAGGAAAAAATCAAATTTATTTTGGATGTGGCTGCTTCTCAGTTTTTTGAAAATGGCAAGTATAAAACGCAGATGGGTATTTTTACAGGAGTTGGACTGGCCAATTATTATTTTGATTTGATATCTAAATATCCTATTATAGGTATTGAAGATCCGTTTGCCGAAGATGATTTTGATTCATGGTCTTTATTAATTTCAAGACTCCTGCCTATCCGGCAGGCAGGCAAGACTCCTGCCTATCCGGCAGGCAGGCAAGTCTCTAAACTAGCCGTCGTTGGAGACGATCTTACTGTTACCAATCAGCAGAGGATTAAACTATCCAAAGAGAAAGAAGCCTGCAACGGCATGATTTTGAAAATTAATCAGATCGGAACCATTACCGAAGCCTTGGAGTCGGCCAGTTTAGCCAAAGGATACGAATGGAAGATAATCGTTTCGCACCGGTCGGGCGAAACAGGAGATGATTTTATTTCTGATCTGGCCGTAGGCATTGGCGCGGAATTTATCAAATCGGGAGCGCCTGCCAGAGGGGAAAGAGCTGCTAAATATAACAGGCTTTTGAAAATTGAATCAGAGCTGAAGCAATAAATTTGATGAGCGGAGAGGAAGAATAATTGGGAAAAAGTAAAAATAAGATTATAATATAGATATGCCTTATAAAGTTTTATTAGCCGAAGACGATCCTTTCTTGATTGATATCTATTCCACTAAATTCAAAAGCGTTGGCTTTGATTTGAGCTTGGCGGATTCCGGAGATAAAGTTTTGCCAAAACTTAAAGAAAGCAAGCCTGATATTTTGCTTTTGGATATTGTTCTGCCCGGGATGTCCGGCTGGGAAGCTTTGGCGGAGGTTAAAAAAGATCCGCAGTTTAACGGATTAAAAATCATAGTGCTTTCCAATTTGGGGCAAAAAAGCGAAGTGGAAAAAGGCATAGAAATGGGAGCGGATGGTTATTTGATAAAAGCCCACTACACACCGACTCAAATCGTAGAAGAAATTAAAAAGCTTTTGGATCCGAAGAAGCAATGAAGATTATTTTTATAGTTATAGACGGATTGGGAGACCAGCTTGTTCCGGAGCTTGGGAATAAAACCCCTTTAGAGTCTGCAACAAAGCCGAACCTGGATGCTTTAGCCAGCCAAGGTATTTGCGGTTCAATGGAGCCTTTTTTAGTGGAAGGAGAAGATAAGGCGACCTCTGAAGGAACTCATATAGGATTGTTTGGATATCAAGATCATTTTTTTGGCCGCGGCCCTTACGAAGCAACTGGTTTAGGTATGAAATTAAAAAATGGCGATGTTGCTTTGCGCGCTAATTTTGCTTCGGTCAACAGTGAAATGGAAATTATTGACCGGCGCGCCGGCAGGATTGAAAAAACCGAAAAGCTGATTAGTTCTTTAAAAGATATTAAAATTGAAGGAGTGAAATTTTTAATTAAAAAAGCCCTTGGCCACAGAGCTGTTTTGGTTTTAAGACCAGGGAAAGGGATATTATTGTCGGCCAATATCTCAAAAGGAGATTCCAAAAAAGTCGGGGAAAAGCCCTTGGAAATCAAGCCCATGGATGAAACTTTTGAAGCGGCTTTTACGGCAAAAGTTTTAAATGCTTATTTGAATAAAACCCATCAAATTTTAAAAGATCATATTGTTAATCAAAAAAGAATTTATCAGGGAGAAGTGCCGGCCAATTATCTTTTGACTCGCGGAGCTGGACAATTGAGATCGGTGCCGAGTTTCAAAGAAAGATATGGGCTTAGATCTGCCTGTGTTTCTGGCGGAGGGCTTTATAAAGGGATTGCTGAAATTTTAGGCATGAAGCTGATAAAAGTCCGCGGTGCCACGGCAAGAGTTAATACAAATTTAAAGGGGAAAATTTCAACCAGCATCAAGGCTCTGAAAAAATATGATTTTATTTTTTGCCATATCAAAGCGGCGGACAGCTTGGCCGAAGACGGAAAATTTTTAGAAAAAAAAGAATTTATTGAGAAGATAGACGCAAGTCTGGCCCCGTTGCTCGCTTTGAAAAAAACTTTAGTGGTTGTTACCGGAGACCATGACACTTCCTGTGTTTTAAAAGCTCATTGCAATGACTTGGTGCCGGTTTTGATTTGGGGCAACGGGCGAGACGGGAAAGTTTCGTCTTTCTCGGAAAAGGAATGCTTAAAAGGCGGTCTGGGGAAATTCGGACAGGAAAAATTGCTTAATAAAATTCTTGCGTTAAAAAATAATTAAATTATAATAAAAACATGGAAATTCCCAAAATTAGAATTTTTTCAACTCCCAGCTGTCCTTATTGCCACACCTTGAAGGAGTTTTTAACCAAGAAGGGATTTTATTTTGAAGATATTGATGTGGGAAAAGACGAACAAGCCCGTGAATTATTAATTGAAAAGACCGGCCAAATGGAAGTTCCGGTTATCGCCATCGGGGAGGAGTTTATTGCAGGGTTTGATAAAAAAAGGATTTGCGCTTTGCTGAATATTAAATAAATAATAAAACGAAATCCCAATGACCAACCAAGCCTCAAATCCCAATGACCAAATCGTCGTTTTGGGATTTCGGGAATTGGGATTTAATTGGTCATTGAACATTGGGGTTTGGGATTTAAATTCACAGTTATGGCTACAAAAGTTGCAATTAACGGATTCGGCCGCATAGGCAGAGCGGTTTTAAGAATAATTTGGGACAGCCATCCAGAGGTGCAAGTCGTGGCAATTAATGATTTGACAGAGTGCAACGCCTTGGCTCATTTGATAAAATTTGATTCGGTTTATGGAAAGTGTTCCAAATCGGTTGAAGTCAAAGGAACTTCAATTATCGTCGGCGGTTCAGAGATCAAGACTTTTGCCGAGAGTGATCCGGCCAAACTTCCTTGGAAAGACATAGGGATTGATATTGTTTTGGAGTGCACCGGGAAATTTACAAAATACGAGGATCTTATGAAGCATATTGAAGCTGGCGCGAAAAAAGCGATTGCTTCGGCTCCTTCCAAAACGCCGGATAAAGTTCCTTCTTTTTTATTGGGAATAAATGCCGATCAATATGATCCCAAAAAAGATCATGTTATGGATATGGGGTCTTGTACCACTAATTGTTTGGCTCCGGTCGTTAAAGTTTTGGATGAGAATTTCAAGATAATAAGAGGCTTCATGACGACCGTTCACGCTTATACCAACGACCAGAAAGTTTTGGATGTGGCCCATAAAGATTTAAGAAGGGCGAGGGCTGCGGCAATAAATATTATCCCAACCACTACCGGCGCAGCGAAAACGATCGGAAAGGTCATTCCGAGTTTAAAGGGAAAGCTTGACGGTATTGCTTTGCGCGTGCCGGTTCCGACAGTTTCGGTGGTGGACTTGGTTTGCGAAGTGGAAAAAAAGACGACTACGGAAGAAGTTAATTACGTTTTTAAAAAAGCTTCCCAGGAAAAAGCTTTGCAGGGAATTTTCGGAGTTGAAGACGCTCCGCTGGTCTCTTCAGACTATATCGGTAATTCTTTTTCTTCAATTGTTGATTCTCCACTGACCATGGTTAACGAAAATTTGGTGAAAGTGATAGCCTGGTACGACAATGAATGGGGCTACGCCTGCCGCTTGGCCGAGTTCGCCGAATATGTAGGCAAAAAGAAATAGATTATTTCATTTCAACTAAATGACCAAACAATTCAAGAAAACCCGCTCTAAAGGTTTTACCCTAATTGAGCTTCTTCTTGTTATCGCTATTCTCGGCATTTTGGCCGCGGTTATTATCGTCGGGACAAGCGGCGCCCAGGCTTCCGCCCGCGACGCTCGCCGCCAGAACGATCTGTCTCAGACTAGAAAAAGCCTGCAGGCTTACCGTTTGGTTACAGGCGGTTATCCGACCACTGACAGCAGCGGCATCTCCCTGGAAGTGGACAGTGCCGCAAACGGGACTTTCACCCAAGCTATGAAAGGAAGTGGATATATGTCCATTATTCCCAAAGACCCGAGATATGTAACGGGAGGAGATTATACCTACAAATACATCGCCACCACTTCTGACGATTTTACTCTTTGCGCCAAGTCCGAGGCCAAGGGAGGATACATTTGCACCAGCCAGGATAGCAGCGGGGTCGCGCTCGTTGCCAGCGCTCCGATGTTCGGGGGATGGGAAGGGACAGTGGTTATAGGTGTTGCCCAAATTTCGACGGGAAATTATTCCTGCGCTGTTAAGATTGATGGCACGGCTTGGTGTTGGGGAATGAATTCTTATGGCCAATTAGGCAACGGCGGTACCCTTGAGCAACACGCTCCCGTCCAGGTTGTAGGCCAAGGAGGAACCGGAACCCTG
>CAIMDX010000069.1 GCA_903839905.1 uncultured bacterium | reverse complement strand
CTTTTTGACCAGAGCTTTTCCAAAGAAACAATGGAAGGTCTGGCTTTGGAAGTGTCCATCCAAAACAAAAAAATCACCAAAGCCATCGCTCAAAAGATCAAAATGAACGACTTTTACCAGCCGGAACTAGTAGAATAAAATAATATCTGGCTGCAAAGGTTAGACCTTTGCAAAAAAAATCACCTTTTTCTCTATTGATGACTTCTATCAAAGGTTAGACCTTTGGTAAAGTTGCGATTTAAAAATCGCGATTCTTGACATTTTTGATTTTGGCGGGCTAGAATGAACTCTTATGGAGGAAATATCTATTGAAGCTACAAAACTTTTTCAAATTGGCAATTTCCCGGTAACCAATACCTTTTTGCTTATCTTGGCGATAGGAGGATTTTTATCCCTCCTGTTTTTTTTGGCTTTCAGAAAAAAGAGCCTTTGGCCTGGAAAAGTCCAGAATTTTTTGGAATGGATATTGGAGAGTTACCTTAATTTTGTTGATAGCGTAACGCACGATCGGGCCAAATCGGAAAAAGTTTTTCCGATTGCCATCACCTTGTTTTTAATGATTCTTTTATCCAATCTAGTAGAGCTTTTGCCCGGGCTGGGCCTTTTTTCTTTTTTGCGTTCGCCAAGCTCGGATATAAACTTTACTTTGGCTCTGGCTACCTTATCCGTATTTTTCATTAATTTTTCTTCCATCAAAGAGCTTGGGCTTTTTTCTTACCTCGGAAGGTTTTTTGATTTGAGAAGCCCGGTTTTGTTTTTTGTCGGTATTTTGGAAGGACTGGGGGAATTTACCAGGATAATTTCCTTGTCTATGCGGCTTTTCGGGAATCTGTTTGCCGGAGAAACATTATTGATTGTGGTAGCCACCGGCATCCATTGGGGTCTGGCTTATTTCGTGCCATTGCCGTTTTTAGCTTTGGAAATATTGGTCGGTTTCATCCAGGCTTTTATTTTTTCGTCATTAGTGGTGGTTTTTTATACAACTGCCACGGTTCTACATGGAGAATAATCAAAAGAAAGATTTTTTGTACGCTTTGGGGCTCGGAATGCAGATGGGGCTGCTGGTCGTATTGCCTATGATAGCGTTTTTGCTTTTAGGAATATTCTTGGATAAAAAATTTAATACCGCGCCTTTGTTTCTGATATCGCTTGTAATTTTTTCAATTATTGTTACAATCGTTGATGTTCGCTACCTTGTCTTGCCGTTTATAGAAAAAAATTCGCAAAAAAATAACAAAAATAATCAGAAAAAATAAATTAAAATACTATGGACACAGAAAGCATGAAAGAATTAGCAGTTGCTTTAGCTATCGGTTTGGGAGCCTTGGGCCCCGGCATAGGCGTCGGCTTGATCGGTAAAGGAGCCATGGAAGCCATGGGCCGCAATCCGGAAGCTTCCGGCAAGATCCAGACTGCCATGATTTTGGCCATTGCCTTTGCCGAAGCCATCGCCATTTACGCATTAGTCGTCGCCTTGATTCTTAAATTTGTTTAGTTTTCGTTGCTAAATAGTGCCTGCCTTTTGGTAGGCACTCCCGTTTTTGCGGGATTTAACATTAATTATCATTTATGTTGGGAATTGACTGGAAAATCTTGTTAGGCGAGATGATCAATTTTTTGATTGTTTTGTTTTTGTTGAAAAAATTCGCCTTGGGTCCGTTTTTGAAAATTTTAAGGGAGAGAAAACAAAAGATTGAAGAGGGGCTGGAAAGGTCAATGGTTGCTGAAGAAAAAATAAAAGAAATCAGGGAAAAAAGAGAAGAGATCGTAGCCAAAGCCCAGCAGAAAGCTATGGAAATTTTTGATCAAGGCAAAAAGAAAGGCGATGAAAAGATAAGAAACTCTATTCTTTTGGGAGAACAGGAGAGGCTTAATATTATTCAGGCTGCTAAAAAAGAAACCCAGCGGGAAATAGACAAAATGAAGGATGCTGAAAGAAAAAGAGAAGTGGAATCCGCCTTGGCGCTGGCCGAGAAAATTTTAGGGGAAAAACTTGATTCCCAGAAAGACAAAGCCCTTATAGATAAGCTTTTAGCCGTACAGAAATAATGAAAAATGAAGCTAAAATTTTCGCTAAGGCTTTTGTTGCAGCTTTGGCTGGAAAGAATGAAAACGGCCAGAAAAAAATAGCCAAGAATTTTTTGGAAGTAGTGGCTCGCAAGAAGAAAACATATTTTCTTCCCAAGATTTTGAAAGAATTGGAGCTGATAGAGAAAGAGAATGAAGCGGTTTTGGTTCTGGCCAGGAATTTAGACCAGAGGGCAGTGGAAGAAATAAAAGAAAATTTAAGAATAAAATTAGGCAAAGATAAAAAATTCAAAGTTGAAATAGACCAATCCATTATCGGCGGATTTAAAGCTAAGACTAACAACTTTTTAATTGATTCTTCAATAAAGACGATTATTGAAAATATCAGGAAAAAATTAGTTTAATTTGGATTTAGGGCAAAGCCCTGCAAATAATATGGAAATTTTAGACTATTTAAAAAAAGAAATAGAAGATTTGGATTTCAATTCCCAAAAAGAAGAGATCGGCCAGGTGATTGAAGTTAAAGACGGAACCGCCAAGATTAGCGGCCTTTTAAATGTGAGCTCAATGGAGATCATTAAATTTGAGGGGAAGGAAGAAGAAATTTTAGGCATAGCTTTGAACCTGGAAGAAACGGAAGTGGGAGCCATTATTTTAGGAGAAGACTCCAAAGTCAGGCAGGGAGATGTTGTTAAGAGAACCGGTAAAGTCGTTTCTGTACCGGTGGGAGAAGGAATGATCGGCCGCGTAATTGATCCCTTGGGAAGGCCGCTGGACGGCAAAGGAAAAATTGAATCCAAAGATTTCGGGTTGATAGAGAAAATCGGCCCATCGGTTATTGAAAGAGAAGGGGTTGATTATCCCTTGCATACTGGTATTAAAATTATTGATAGCTTGATTCCGATTGGAAGAGGGCAAAGAGAATTGCTTTTGGGCGATAGAATTTCCACTAAGAGCTCTCTTGCTATTGATGTGATCATAAATCAAAAGACCGAAGCTAAAAGACCGATCTGCATTTATGTGGCCATCGGGCAAAAAAGAGCCAAATTGGCCCGCACCATTGAAATATTGGAAAAGAGCGGCGCTATGGAATATACCATTGTTGTGGCTGCAACTTCCTCCGACCCGGCTTCTTTCTTGTATTTGGCTCCTTATTGCGGAGCGGCGCAGGGAGAATATTTTATGAATGCCGGAAAGGACGCGTTGGTTATTTATGATGACTTGACCAAGCATGCTTGGGCTTGGCGCGAAATCGCCTTGATTTTAAGAAGGCCGCCGGGAAGAGAAGCTTATCCGGGAGATGTTTTTTATCTCCACTCAAGATTATTGGAAAGAGCTGCCAAGCTTAGCAAGGAAAAAGGAGGCGGATCATTGACCGCTCTTCCTATTATTGAAACTCAAGCCGGAGACATCACCGCTTATGTGCCCACTAATGTAATTTCCATTACTGACGGCCAAATCTTTTTTGACGCCGGATTGTATCTTAAAGGACAGAGGCCAGAGGTGAATATTGGTCTTTCTGTTTCCAGAGTCGGGTCCGCGGCCCAAACCAAAGCGATGAAAAAGATAGCTTCTACTTTAAAACTGGAGTTGGCTCAATTCAAAGAGCTGGAAGGATTTTTGGAATTTGCCGAAGAGGTAGATCAGGAAACCCGCGAAAAAATAGAAAGAGGCAAAAGAATGATGATGCTTTTAAAGCAGGAAGAAAGGAATCCGCTGGCGTTTGAAAAAGAAGTTTTGATTATTTTTGCCGCTGTTAAAGGATGGTTGGACAAAGTTAAGCTGCCCGACATCAAGCAGGCGGAAAAAGATATTTTTGAATATTTTGAATCTATCAAGCCGGAAGTTTTAGAAAATATTAAAAAAACCAGAGACATTAGCCCCGAGCTTCGTTTGGAAATGGAAAAAGGGTTAAGGGAAGCGCTGCAAAAATATGAAGTCTAAAGAAATTAAGCAGAAGATCGGTTCTGTCCAGAATATTTCCAAGATTACCAATGCCTTGGGTTTGGTTTCGGCGGTCAAAATGGGCAAGGCCCAGAATCTAGCGCTTAATTCTCGTCCATTCGCTTTAAGGGTTTATCAGATATTGAAAAAATTGAGCGCATACCAAAAAAAAGAGGGCCTGGCCAGTTTTTATTTTAAAGAGCGGCCGCCGGAAAAAATATTAGCCGTAGTGGTCAGCTCCGACAGGGGGTTTTGCGGGTCTTTTAACAAAAATATTTTGAACTATGCCCATAAGCAGATTAAAGATCTTGAAAAGATTGCGCCGGTGGAAATCGTTGCCATTGGGAAAAAGTCATCAGCTTTTTTTAAGAGAAAAGGCTATAAATTAAAGATTGAATTCAGCGGAATCGGAGACTTTGGAAAACTGAATGAGATAAGGCCTCTTGCCGAGGTACTGACCAGATATTTTGAAAAAGAATATCAAAAAATCTATCTTGTTTTTACCAATTTTGTAACGACTCTTACCCAGGAGCCCTGCGTAATACAAGTTTTGCCGGTAGAAGAAGATATTTTTGAAAAACTTTTAAAGGAGCATGCCCCGAAAGGATCAAAAGAAATAGAACCGGAACCGTATTTGGAATATGTTTTTGAACCCAGTTCCAAAGAAATTTTTGAAAGCTTGGTGCCGGAGCTTGTTACTTTTGAAATTTACCATTCCATTTTGGAAGCCAACGCTTCCGAACATTCGGCCCGCATGATCGCCATGAAAAATGCTTCCGACAATGCCAAAGAGATTATCAAGTTTTTAATTTTAGATTATAACAAGGCCAGACAGGAGCAGATCACCTCCGAACTGGGAGAAATAACTTCAGCCAAAGAGGCAATATCGTAACGAGGTTGTAGGTTGTAGCTGGTAGCTTGTAGAGAAATATTGCCTTCGGCAATATTATTCCTTTCTCGCCGAAGGCGAGACTCCTACAAGCTACAAGCTAATTCCTACAAGCTAAAGATGTATGGCAAAAATAATTCAAATATTAGGACCGGTAATAGATATTGAATTTGAGAATGATCTTCCTCAAATGTTCAACGCTTTAAGCGTGAAGGGAAGGGATTTGATTTTGGAAGTGGAACAGCATATTGGAGCCAATAAGGTCCGTGCTTTGGCGATGGGCCCCACCGACGGATTAAAAAGAGGGGACGATGTTATTGATACCGGATCGCCTATCAAGGTTCCGGTAGGCAAGGAAATTTTGGGTAGGGTTTTGAATGTTTTAGGCCAGCCGATTGACGGTAGGGGCGAGATCAGAGCCGTCAACTACGCTCCCATCCACAAACCCGCTCCGACCTTGGAAGAGCAGAAAACAAAAATTGAAATTATGGAAACAGGCATCAAGGCCATTGATCTTTTGACGCCGGTCCCAAAGGGAGGAAAAGTCGGCCTGTTCGGCGGAGCCGGCGTGGGCAAAACGGTTTTGATCCAAGAGTTGATCAGAAATATCGCCGCTGTCCATAAAGGCGTTTCGGTTTTTGTGGGCGTTGGCGAACGCTCCCGCGAAGGAAAAGATATTCTCGTGGATATGGAAAATTCGGGAGTATTGAAAAATACCAGCCTTGTCTTCGGCCAAATGAATGAAACCCCAGGAGTGCGTTTTAGGATCGCTCTAACAGGATTGACCATTGCCGAACATTTCAGGGACCAGGAGAAGAAAGACACTTTGCTTTTTATTGATAATATTTTCCGTTTTGTGCAGGCAGGTTGCGAGGTTTCCACTTTGCTGGGCCGCATCCCTTCGCAAACCGGCTATCAGCCGACTTTGTTTTCGGAGGTCGGCGCTTTACAGGAAAGGATTACTTCAACCAAAGACGGATCCATTACTTCCATCCAGGCGGTCTATGTGCCGGCCGATGACTTAACTGATCCGGCTGTGGTTTCCACTTTTTCGCATTTGGACGCTACTATTGTTCTGTCCCGCTTGATCGCGGACTTGGGAATTTATCCGTCCATTGATGTTCTAGAAGGAACATCAACCATTTTAGACCCAAGTATTGTCGGCCAAGAGCATTATTTTGTGGCCAGCGAAGTGGTCAGGATATTAAAGAGATATAAAGATCTAAGAGATATTATTTCTATTTTGGGAGTGGAAGAGCTGGCAGAAGAAGACCGTTTGATCGTCCAGCGCGCCAGAAAAATACAAAAATTCCTTTCCCAGCCATTCTTCGTGGCCCAGATTTTTACCGGAAAAGAGGGAAAATATGTGCCGCTTAAAGATACAATAGAGGGATTTAAAAAAATTGTTTCTGGCGAAATGGATTCCAAGAAAGAAGACGATTTTTATATGAAGGGAGGAATCCAGGAAGTAATATAGACTTTATGAAATTAAGCCTTATCAGCCACGAAAAAATAGTTTTCCAGGGAGATGTTTGCTCTGTTATTTTGCCCGGCCTTGCCGGAGAGCTTACGGTGCTTGAAGGCCATGTGCCATTGATCACTCCTTTGAAAAAAGGAAAAATAAAGATTCAGGATAAAGAATTGAAAGAATTTATTTTTGACATTGAAAGAGGAGTTTTGGAAGTCCAGCCTAAACAAACAACGGTTTTAGTGACAGGAGAAGTTTTTCTTTATTGCCAAACTGGAGAATTAGAGAAAAAATAATAATTTTCGCAAAAAATCCGCTCATTTCGGCGGATTTTTTGTTGGCTGTTGATAATGGTTAGAAAGCCTTGATAAATAAGGGTAAAATTGATTATTGACAAAGGCTGGGGCCGAGCTTATTATTAATTCACGATGAATATGCTGAATGTCCAAAACAGAATGAAGCAATCCATTACCGCTAAACTTGCCGGCAAACTTTTTATTTGCGGTCAAGGACCACACTTCTAAGGTAAGGGAAAAGCTCGTAGAACAAACTTAAACACAATCAGGAATAAATAATAAAAGCTAACTCCCTTGCCCCAGAAGGGATTTTTTATATATATGGCAACAACAATGCTTCAAGATCAAAAATTTTATTTAACTCGCGAAGGTTTATCCAAAATTAAGAAGGAGTTTGAGGAATTAAAAAAAATAAGGCTGGCCAAGACTAGGGGAGATGTTCCCAAGGTTTTGCAATCGGAAGATATTGACTCGGAATATTTGTCGTTTCAGGAGGATATGGAGATGCTTGAAACCAAGCTTCAGGAGCTGGATACGGTTTTGAAGAACTATGAGATAATAATGCCGCCGAAAGAAGACAAAGAAACAGTTTATTTGGGATCAAAAGTTTTTTTGCAGGACAATTCGGGAAATAAGACCAGTTTTACTATAGTCGGAACGCTGGAAGCCAATCCTTTTGAAGGAAGAATATCTAACGAGTCGCCGGTTGGCCAGGCATTACTGGGCCGGAAAATAGGAGAAGCGGTTGCTGTAAAAAATCAGCCAAATTTTGTTTATAAAGTATTAAAGGTCTCCCAAGGAGAAGCTTAGCCATTGGCCAGATCAAAAATCAAAGGGGATGCTATCTAGCATCCCCTTTGGTTTTTCAATGGACCGTCCTTTGTTTTTAGCTTAGAATAAGGCAACAGAAGAAATGAATCAAGAAATTGCAAAAATTTTATATGAGATAGGCGATTTTTTGGAAAGCGAGGAAGTGCCGTTCAAGCCGTATGCTTATAAAAATGCGGCTATTACGGTTGACGCTTTAGAGCAAAATGTGGCTGATATTTATAAAAAAGGCGGATTGAAGGCTTTGGGAGAGATTCCAAGCGTGGGCGATAGCATTGCCCAAAAAATAGAGGAGTATATCAAAACCGGCAAGATAAAATATTACAGCGAGCTGAAAAGGAAATTGCCAATCAAGATGGAAGAGATGATCGCGGTTGAAGGGATGGGCCCGAAGCGGGCCAGATATCTTTTTCAGAAATTAGGCATTACTAACCTTAAAGAATTAGAGAAAGCGGCCAAGCAAAACAAGATCGCCGGATTATTCGGCTTCGGGCCCAAAGCCCAAGCGAATATTCTTCAAGGCATAGAATTTTTAAAAAGGTCCAAGGGAAGATTTTTGTTGGGGGAGATATTGCCCAAAGCCCAAGAGGTTTATGGCAAGTTAAAAAGCATCAAAGAAGTTGAGCAAGTTGATTTTGCCGGTTCATTGAGGCGGATGAAAGAAACCATAGGCGATGTGGATTTTTTAGTAGTTTCAAGCCAGCCGAAAAAAGTAATGAATTTTTTTACGAGCCTGCCGGGCATAGTAAAGATTTGGGGCCAGGGAGGGACTAAAGCTTCAATAAGATTAAAAGAAGATTTTGATATGGATCTGCGGGTAGTACCGAGAAGAAGCTATGGATCAGCATTGCAATACTTTACAGGCTCCAAGGATCATAATATTGTTTTAAGAAAGATTGCCATTGAAAAAGGATTAAAGCTTTCGGAATACGGTCTTTTTCGAGGACCCAAGATGATCGCCGGAGAAGATGAAAAAGGCATTTATAACGCCTTGGGCCTGGACTGGATCCCGCCGGAACTAAGAGAGGATAGGGGGGAGATAGAATTAGCTCAAGTAAAAAAGCTGCCGGAGTTGGTTGAGCTTAAAGACATTAAGGGCGATTTGCACTGCCATACAACTTGGAGCGGCGGAGAAAACTCTATTGAAGAAATGGCTAAGAAAGCGATGGAACTCGGTTATGAATATACCGGCATTACCGACCACACCAAATACCTAACGATAGAACATGGGTTGAATGAGAAGGAGCTATTGGAGCAAAGGATTGAGATAGACAGGACCAATAAAAAATTGAAAATTGAAAATTTAAAATTGAAAATTCTTCACGGCTGTGAAGCTAATATTCTGAAAGACGGTTCTATTGATATCAAAGATGAAGCCTTGGCTAAATTAGACTATGCAATCGGCGGAGTGCATTCCCATTTTAAAATGGAAAAAGATCAAATGACCGAGAGGATAATTAAAGCGATGAAAAATCCGAATATAAAAATCATTTCCCATCCAACCGGCAGGATATTGAAAAAACGAGACGAATACCAAGCGGATTTTAACAAACTTTTGCGGGCGGCTAAAGAATTCAATGTGGCCTTGGAGATCAACTCTTATCCGGAAAGGCTGGACTTGAATGATATTAATATTAAGAAGGCCAAAGAAGCCGGAGTAAGAATGGCGATAAATACCGACAGCCACATCAAGGACCAAATGCGTTTTATGGAGCTGGGAGTGGCCCAGGCAAGGAGGGGGTGGGCAGAGCCAGTAGATGTTATTAATACCTGGTCGTTAAAAGAATTAGTAATTTATTTTAAACAGAAATTTTAGGATTGGTTTATAAATCCAAATGCCAAAATCCAAATTTCAAATAAAGCCCAAAATCCAAAGCCCAAAACGAAAACTTTTTTGGATTTGGGATTTTGGATTTGATTTGACATTTGAGCTTTGAAATTTGAACTTTAAAATAACCGTGATTTAATTAAGAATTTATGGCTTCAGAAAAATCCGCCGGAGTGGTCATATTTAGAAAAGAGGGAAGGGATATTTATTATCTGCTTTTGCATTATGCTGGATCGTCGCCCAAGGCCAAGGGATATTGGGATTTTGCCAAAGGTCATTTGGAAGAGGGGGAAACGGAAATGGCTGCGGCTTGTCGGGAGATAGAAGAAGAAACCGGGCTGAAAGATATTCGTTTTTTACCTGGGTTTAAGCATTCCATCAAATATTTTTTCAATGTCCAAGGAAAAACCATTTTTAAAACAGTTGCTTTTTTCTTGGCGGAAACAGAGCAAGAAGAAATAAAAATTTCCGATGAACATATCGGTTATGAATGGCTGCCATTTGGACAAGCTTTTAAAGAAATGAAGTTTGCCAATGCCAAGAATATTTTAGTCAAAGCTAATAATTATTTAATAAATAATTCCGTTAATCATTTTTCATTTTGATTTTGATCGAGCGGAGCGAGGGAACATGCCTAAAGCAATTTTACTTTTTTCCGGCGGATTGGATTCGCTTCTGTCTTATAAGATCTTAAAAGATCAGGGAATTGAGGTTTTTCCGGTTTGTTTTGAAAGCTATTTTTTTGGTTGTGACCAGGCGCAAAAAACCGCTGGAGAAAACGGCATGGAAATAGAAACCGTTGATATTGCCGAAGATCAGCTTAAAGCGGTAAAAAAACCGGAACATGGGCGCGGGAAGCACTTAAACCCTTGCGTTGATTGCCATTTTTTAATGCTGAAAAAAGCCAAGGAATTGATGGAAAAGAGAAAGGCTGATTTTATTGCCACGGGCGAGGTTCTTGGCCAAAGGCCTTTTTCCCAGAATAATAATACTTTCCAGATGATGGAGAAGGGGGCCGGGCTGGAAGGACTTATCTTAAGGCCCCTTTCAGCCAAACTTTTACCGGAAACCATTCCCGAAAAACAGGGGTTGGTTAGAAGGGCGGATCTTTTTGATTTTCAAGGCAAGTCCCGGAAGGGCCAGCTGGAATTGGTTAAAAAATTAGGCATTGAATATTTTCCCCAGCCGGCCGGAGGCTGCTTGCTGACCGATCCGCAATTTTCGGAGAGGCTGGGAGAATTACTAAAAAGAAAACCTGATTTTAGCGGAGAAGATATTCAAATTTTAAAAAACGGCCGGATCTTTTTTGAAAATAATTTTTTTGCAGCTATAGCCAGGGATCAAAAAGAAGGGGAGCGATTGGCCAGTTTGGAAAAACCAGAAGATTTGCTGATTGAGCCGGAAAATTTTGCCGGTCCAACGATTTTGATCAGGTTTTTGATTCCGGCAACAAAAGAGCAAACCGTTGAAGTTTTGGGAAAAGGAAAAGAGCTGATGATAAGATATTCAAAACAGGATAAGCTGCCAGCCAAGCCAGAGATAAAAATATTATAGCGACTATTGGACTGGACCATTGCTAGTTAAAACAAAAAAAACCGCTTTGAGCGGTTTTTTTGTTTAATGAGATAGATTACTTTACTTTGGCGACGACTGCTTTGAAGACTTTAAGGTTTTTGGCGGCGAATCCTGCCAATATCTTGCGGTCTAATTCAATGTTGGCTTTTTTCAATGCGGCGATGAATTTGCTGTAAGACAGCCCTTCAGCGCGAACGGCAAAATTGATGTGGGTTTGCCATAACGATCTGATGGTTCTTTTCTTTACTCTGCGGTCGCGATAGGAGTATCTGCGGGCTTTCATTAAAGCCAATTTGGCTGATTTGAATTTGGATTTGCGCCCCCATTTGAATCCTTTTGCTTCGCTGATCGTATTTTTTCTTCTTTTGTTGGCGGCAACGCCTCTTTTTATTCTTACCATATTTTAGTAGCTTAAAATTCTTTTTATCTTTTTAACTTCATTGGGAGAGACTTCAACCCATTTCTTCAAGCTTCTTTTCTTCTGAGATGATTTTTTGGACAGAAGATGGTTTTGGCCGGTTGGTCTTCTTAAGATTTTTCCGGTGGGGGTTACCTTAAACCTTTTAGCGATGCATTTTCTGGTTTTTGCTTTATTTGCCATATTATTTTTTTGAAATAATTATCGTCAGGGCCCTCATTTCTTTTTTGAGATCCCTTTCAGTTTTTATCGGTATTTTAGAGTTTAAAATTTCTAAAAATTGCTGAATCTTTTGCTCGGCGAATCCTCTCAAACCCTTTTCCCTTCCCCTCAAGATTAATTCTACTTTTATCTTTGATCCGTCCTTCAAAAATCCTTCGGCTTGTTTGGCTCTGGTTTCCAGATCGTGGATCCCGATATTAAAACCCAATCTGATGCCTTTTATTTCTCCAGCCTTTCCGCTGACCTTTTCTTTTCTTTCTTTTTTCTGTTCGGCGTAGAGGTACTTGCCGTAATCTCCAATCTTGCAAATCGGCGGCTCCACTTTTTCGGTGATTTGGATCATATCCAAATTTTTCTCTTGGGCCATCTTCAAGGCTTCGGCTAATGGCAAAACGCCTATCTGCTTGCCGGTTTCATCTATTAATCGCACTTCCGGGGACCTTATTTGGTTGTTGATAAATACTCTTTTAATAAGTCTTTTTTGGATTAAATATTTTTTAATCTTTCTCGCTGAAAGGGGACATCTTTAAGCGAATTCGCTAAATTGAGGTTCTTTACCCCGTTAGAAAGTTTACATTCCAAAATATTGATAAAGCTATTATTTTTCTAAGAATAATGGTTTTATGGAATATTTTTTGATCTAAAATTTCTAATGGGGTGGAGGCGGGGGTATTGAAACCCCGTCCAAAAAAATCATCCAAAGTTTTCTACAAGCTTAGCCTATTTTGAATTTTTGAAGGGCCAAGTATGTAACAGGCAAAATCTTGATCCTTCTATCCTGAGCCAAATCAATAACTGTTTCAGGAAAGGCAGTTATCTATCTCTAAATTTGACACCCGCTGAAGCTTATAGAGAATAGGCTGGCGGATGGAATTAAGCTAAAGCTAATTCGGGTTGTTTGAATAAGTTGGCACTTATAGGTTTGATAGGGCGGATTAACGAGCAGACCTATCATGCTCGGCTTGCTTGTTTTGAACGAAACTTTTTTGTCGAAGCAGTCGCCCCCTTGGTTTTTGTTACCTTGCAAGGGCTCTTCTTATCTCTCGTTCGGCATCGCGGGTTTTTATAAGTTCTTTTTTATTGAACTTTTTTCTGCCCCTTCCAATGCCAAACTCAAGCTTCAATTTAGCGTTATTATCATACAGCCTTAAAGGCACTAAAGTCAAGCCTTTGATCTTCGTTTTGCCTATTAGATAATTGATCTCTTTCTTGTTTAAGAGCAATTTTCTGGCTCGCCGCGTGTCATAGTTAGACATCATATTGCCGGGCTGGTAAGGAGGGACATTGCCGCCTATCCAAAATAATTCCGGGCGCTTGGCTCTTTTCTCCTGCCGAAGCATCACATAAGTGCCGTTTAAGCTGGCGCCGCTGGTTTTTATGGATTTAACTTCCTGGCCGTTCAAAACAAGGCCGGCTTCAAACCGATCAAGAATTTCATAATTGAATTCCGCTTTTCTGTTTTCAGAGATAATTTTCACAATCTTATCTTAAACCGGCAACCGTTGGTTTGTCCACAGCCTTGTTCTGTTTTTAGTTTTAATAATTTGATATAATCAAAATTAATTTAATCATTAACATAACATTAATAACAGTTAACATTTTTTTATGTCTAAACTTTTTCACATCTCTTCGGCAACCTTGCCTCTTCTGGCCGCAGTTTTAGTTCTATCTCTTTCAGCCGGATATTTTACCCTGGCCTGGTCAGAGCCGTCCGGCACCATGCCCGCGAGCGTGGATGCGCCCATCAATACGAGCAATATAGCCCAAACCAAGGCAGGAAGCCTGACTCTTGGAGGTAGTCTTCATGTTCCTGCTGGCGCTGACGGCTTAGTGGTGGACAGTGCCGGAGGCATCAGTATTTACACTAACGAACTGAATGTGAAAAGCGGAAGTCTTTTTCTTGGCTATCGCAATACTTCCAATACAATCATTCAGGCCAATTCCGGCAATGTCGGTATTGGCACAACAGCGCCTCTCGCCAAATTAGCAGTTGGAGGCACTGGCAGCTCTGGCGACGCGATCGCAGCTTACGCCAACTCTGCTAATTCAGCTTTATACGCAGAGCAACAAAACAGCACAGGAGGAGGGTACGCAGGATATTTCAAGGGCGATTCAAATATCACTAGAAACCTTTTTGTCGGAGGCAACATCAACGCCACGGGCACGATCAATTCGGCCACTGCCCTTTGCGTCAACTCTGTTTGCGCCAATTCCACGACTTGGAATAATATAGTGATCGGAGCGGGGAGCGGGTCGGGAGGAACCTGGGGTTCTTCATCTAATGATTTTATCTTTCTTGAAAGATCGTTAATAGGGACCGGTATGGATAGAAACGATCCTTGGTATATAAGCGGGTGGGACCCTGTTAGTAAAAAATTAGCCAGAGGGTCTATTGTTTTTTCAAAAAATGAATTCGGGAACTTAGTTTATGAAGGTGGCTCTGGCACTGGAGGATACTGCGGAAGCGTGATTATAGGAAACAAAAAATATTCTTCTACTACTCGTTCAAAATATGCGGGCAATTCTGGAAGCTGCTATTCTGGCGCCGGCGGCTTCGGTGGCGCTGGCAATTTTCAATCTCTAAGCGGCAACGGTGCGACAATAGACATGAATGAAAATGGACCATTGGCCACAGATGGTACCTATATTTACCTTTTTTCACTATTTGACAAAGATGGCGGCAAAAAGATTTATAAATATGATCAAAATTTAAACGCTCTTGGCACGATTACTTTAACGGTTTCTCCTACTTCAAAAACTGGATATAATTTAAAATTGATATTTTCTCAGGACGGAAATAGCTTTTATTTTTATGAAAATAAACAAATCAAAGAATATGATTTATCAGGGCAAAGAATAGGAACATATAACTATGACCTGAAAGATGATTATGCTTTTTTTGTCATGGACGGCGTTATTTGGACAGTCAGGCCTCTTAGCGTGGAATATGATGATTCCAATGGCGGGTCGAACGATGTAAACACAACTGTTATCGGGCTTGAGTTTGCGCCAAGGTCTCGCAAGTAAAGTAAAGTGATAACGTTGCCAGGTACTTAGCTATCCGCAGGAGCGGGACAAACATTGTTTTATTAAAAATGGGGTCAGCCACCATTTTATGAATCTGAGTTTCCATGATTGGCCCCGTTAGAAGTTCAAAGAGAGCTTCCCTTTATTGAAAAGCTTAAAGGCGAAGCCGCTTTACGGCTTCAGGCTTTTATAATAACAAAGGCCAAGGCCAAACTTCTAACGGGGTTGGCTTTTGATTTTTGATTGTGATAGTATCCACTGTACTGAATAAGCTGCTTAAAAAATTAAACATAGACGAATTCGCATTTCTGGAAAAGAGAGCAGGTCTGGTTGAGAAAAGACTTTAAATGACATAAATTATTAAATTTCTAAATTATATGGAATTAAGTGAAAAGTCGCTCAAAACCATTTTGGAAGAACAGCGCGGAGAATATCAGCGCTATTTAGGAGTGGTCAGCGAGGATTTTAAGTCGCAGGTTCAGCTTATTGCCGAATCTCTTTCCGGAATGCAAAGACAGTTGTCTGTTATTCGCGATATGGTCGTAAAAAACACGGAAGATATAGAGATTATGAAAATGGATTTACATATTATTAAGGATGATTTGAAGGAAAAAGCGGATAGATGCGAATTAAAAGTTTTGGAGCGCCGTATTGAGATTTTAGAAAAGAGGTGAATCTGTATATAAAAAATATATGATTAAAAGGAAAATAAATAAAAAGCAACTCCCTGATTCTGAACGCCATTTTGGAGTGATTTTAGAAGATGTTGACTCCAAGCTTGGTTTTGTTTTAGATGGACATAAGGCTTTAGATAAAGAAATCGGAGATTTTAGAAAAGAAGTTGACGAAAGATTTAATGAGGTGGATTATAAATTTGAGCTCGTTTTTGATGAGTTACATTTAATCCGCAATTTACCCTGTTAAATAGACTGCTCGGCAGTCTAAAACCTAGAAAGGTTTTATTTAACAGGGTGAATTGAAGGAGAAAATTGGCCGGGATGAATTTGCTCTTTTGGAAAAAAGGGTAATGGCTTTGGAAAAATCAAAAAAATAAAACCTGTTGCCAGCAAACAATAAAGGTGATTCTCTTTATGATTAATCTAAAAAATACACGGATTTCCGTGTATTTTTTTAAAAACTTTAAATTTTGGATAAAATCCGCTAAACTAAAAGAGGAAAATCCAAGATATAGAGTAGATGATGGATAGAGGCAGCATGATAGTAGGTTAGATTTTCCCAAGCTTTAATTCAAAATGTAAAAATCAAAAATCAAAATGACAATGCAAAGTTTCAAAATGCTTAAAACGGAAATTTTATAATTTTAATTTATCATTTTACATTTTGATTTTTCAATTTTACATTAGTTTTTTATGGTAGCCACTCTTAAAGAACAATTAAATTTTTTATTGAAAGAAGCCATTAGATTATTGCAATCAGAAGGTATTGTGCCGGCTGATTTTGATTTGGCTAAAATTAAGATTGATTATCCCGATTACGGGCGCGGCGATTATGCGACTGGTTTGGCTTTGCAAATAGGCAAATTGATTGGAAAAAATCCAATGGAAATAGCCGAAATTTTAAAGAAGGAAATAGAGAAACAGCATCCAATTGAGTTTGAGCGGATAGAAATCGCGGCGCCCGGGTTTCTTAATTTTTATGTTTCCGAAAAATTTTTATTGGGAGAACTGGAAAAAATATTGAAAGAAGAAAATAATTACGGCCGCGGTAAAAAAAATAACAAAGCGGTTTTAGTTGAATATTCTGCGGTCAATATTGCCAAGCCTTTCGGTATCGGCCATTTGCGGTCAACGATCATCGGCCAGGCCATCTATAATCTATACGGTTTTTTGGGATGGAAAACGATAGGCATCAATCATTTAGGGGACTGGGGTACGCAATTTGGCAAATTAAGCTATCAGCTTTTTGAAAAAAAATTAAAGGGGGCTTCTTCTAAAGAGGCGGTTAAGATTTTGGGTAAATTGACTTTAGCTGATTTTGAAAAAATATATGTTGAATTTCACCAGGAAGCGGAAGGCAAGCCGGAAATGGCAGATTATGGCCGTCAATGGTTTAAAAAGCTTGAGGATGGAGACAAAACCGCTAAAATGATCTGGATTGCTTGCGTAAAGACAAGCCTGAAAGAATTTAACAGAATTTATGGCCTGCTCGGCGTAAAAATAGATCACGCGATAGGAGAAAGTTTCTATTTGGACAAAATCGCAGAAGTGATCAATGAAGCCAAAGAAAAAGGTTTGGCCAAAGAAAGCCAGGGCGCCTTGATTTTTGAATATCCGAACGAAGTTTTGCCTCCGGCTATGTTTTTGAAATCAAATGAAACTTCCACTTATTTTTCCCGCGACTTGGCTGCTATTAAATACCGTATCAAGCAATGGCATCCTGATTTGTTCATTTATGAGATCGGATCCGAACAAGCCTTGCATGTCCGGCAGTTCTTTTTGGCCTCTGAACTTTTGGGCTGGGCTCAAAAAAGCCAGTTTGTTCATATAGGACACGGGCTCTATCGTACAGCCGAAGGAAAATTTTCCACGCGCAAGGGGCAGACCATCCATTTGGAAGAGGTTTTAAATGAGGCTATTGTCCGCGCGGAAAAATTAATATCAGGATCGGAACAAAATAAAAATCTCAAAGATAAAGAGAAACAGCAGATTTCCGAGATGGTGGGAATAGGAGCGATAAAATACAATGACCTTTCCCAGCATTATTCCAAAGAAATTATCTTTGATTGGGACAAAATGTTGAACCTTAAAGGCAATTCCGGGCCATACTTGCAATATGTCATCGCCCGCTGTCAAAGCCTTCTAAGCAAAGCAAAAAATCGCCGAGGGTTAGACCCTCGGGAAGTTGTTGAGATGGCGGTGGAGGAGAGGGCGGTTTTGGGCATGCTTTTTAAATTTCCGGAGATCGTGGCCGAAGCGGCCAAGTTGTTTTCGCCGAATCTTTTGTGCAATTTTGCTTACGAGTTGGCGCAAAAATATAATTTGCTTTACGAAAAACTGCCGATCTTGAACGCCGAGAAGAAAGAGCAAAAAATATTCCGCTTGGCGTTGACCAAAGCCACAGCCCAAATTTTAAAAAACAGCCTTACTCTTTTAGGCATCAAAGCGCCGGAGAGGATGTAAAAAGTGGAAAATATTACACGGGTGAAATCCGTGTAAGATTTTTTGTGAGAGAGAACGGCATTTGCCGTTCTTTTATATTGAGCTGTTGATATCCTTTAATTGAAAAAAAGAGGCAAAGGTGCTAAGAAATTTATAGAGGACAAATTGTATAGGCTTACGGTATATTTTATTCTCTAGCAGAACAGAAATAGAGTTTAATTTGTCTAAAAATGGGCAAATTATCGTTGAAACTCAGAATAAGACAGATAATAGATAGTAAAGGCTATTAGTATTTTTTTAATTTTTAAGAGTTTAAAATCAAACAAAAAATATGGTTTTTGAAGGAGGTGAAAACGATCCCTCCAAACGGGAAAAAGAGGTCATAGAATTTTGGAAGGAAAATGGAATTTTTGAAAAATCAATGGAGCAAAGAAAAAATTGCCCTGTTTTTAATTTTTACGACGGCCCTCCGTTTGCCACTGGCCTGCCTCATTACGGCCATATTTTAGCTTCAACCATCAAAGATGTGGTGCCCCGCTATTGGACCATGAAGGGCCGCTTTGTTGCCCGCCGCTGGGGCTGGGATTGCCACGGCCTGCCCATTGAAAATATAGTTGAGGAAAAATTGAAAATTTCCGGTAAAAAACAAATTGAAGAAATCGGCATCAATACTTTTAACCAGACTTGCCGCGAAAATGTTTTAACCTACGCGCATGATTGGGGAAAAATGATTGAAAGAATCGGCAGGTTCATTGATTTTGAGAATTCCTATAAAACGATGGACAATTCTTATATTGAATCCGTTTGGTGGGCAATCAAAGAAATTTGGAAGAAAGGATTGATCTATGAAGGAAAAAAAGTTTTACTTTATTGTCCAAGATGCGAAACGCCTCTTTCCAATTTTGAGGTGGCGATGGACAACAGCTATAAAGAGCTGACCGAAGAATCGGTGATCGTTAAATTCAAGGTCAAGAGCAGCGATTCGGAATTATCAAAAGCCTCTTTATTAGCCTGGACAACCACTCCTTGGACTTTGCCGTCCAATCTTGCCTTGGCCGTCAATCCGGAATTTATATATGTTTTGGTTAAAGAGGCAGAAGAATATTTTATCTTGGCCAAAAACAGGGCGAAAAATTACGGCTTGGAAGGAAATATAATAAAAGAAATCAGCGGAAAAGATTTGGTAGGGCTGTCTTACGAGCCGCTCTATAAAGCTAAATTAAACGAAGAAGAAGCGGCAAAAGTTTATAAAGTTTTGCCTGCTGATTTTGTGACGGCCGAAGATGGAACAGGCATCGTGCATATCGCTCCGGCTTACGGCGAAGACGACTACAATCTTGGAATAAAATTCGGCTTGCCGGTTTTATCGTTATTGAACAATAAAGGCAGGTTTATTGAAGAAGCCCCGGAATTTATTCAAGGGAAAAAATTCAAAGAGTCCGATGAATTTATTAAAAAAGACCTGGTTCAAAGAAATTTGCTTTATAAAACGGAAAAAACCACGCATCCTTATCCTTTTTGCTGGAGATGCGGAACAGCCTTGTATTACAACGCCATTCCGGCTTGGTTTATCAATATCCAAAAAATAAAAAGCCGGCTGATTGAGCTGAATGAAAACATTAATTGGCATCCGGAGCATTTGAAATATGGCCGTTTTAAAAAAGGATTGGAATCCGCGCCTGATTGGAATATTTCCAGAAATCGTTATTGGGCTTCGCCCTTGCCGATTTGGAGATGTAAGGAATGCGGCAAGTTGGAAGTCGTTGGTTCCATTGCCGAGCTGGAAAAATTGAGCGGCAAGAAAGTAGAAGATTTGCACAGACCGTTTGTTGACGAGGTCAATTTTCCTTGCGCTTGCGGCTGTTTGATGGAAAGGGTTCCGGAAGTAATTGACTGCTGGGTGGAATCCGCTTCAATGCCTTTTGCCGAATTGCATTATCCTTTTGAAAACAAAGAAGCTTTCGCAAAACGCTTACCCGCACAGTTTGTGGCCGAATATATCGCCCAAACCAGAGCTTGGTTTTATGTCATGCATGTGATGTCAACCATTCTTTTTGACAAAGTTCCGTTTGAAAATGTTGTTACGACCGGTACGGTTCTTAACGAAAAAGGGGAAAAGCTTTCAAAATCTAAAAAGAATTTTCCTGATCCATGGGAAGCGATAGAAAAATACGGCGCCGATTCTTTAAGGCTTTATTTAATGTCTTCTTTGGTAATGAAGGGAGAGGACTTGTTTTTTTCCGAGAAAGATTTGAAAGAAACCTACCAAAAAAATATTCTGTTGCTTTTGAATGTTTATTCTTTTTATAAAACTTACCAGCAAGGGCAGGCGGATTTTTCTTTGCCTCAAAGCCGACATATTTTAGACAAATGGATTTTGTCCAAGCTCAATCGTTTTATTAAAGAAACTACCGAAAAAATGGACGGCTATGATGTTGTTTCAGCTGCTAGGAATATTGAAGGATTTATTAATGATCTTTCAACTTGGTATTTAAGAAGATCAAGAGGCAGGTTTAAGGAAGGAGACGCTGAAGGCATCAAGACATTCGGTTTCGTTCTTTTTCAGACAGCCAAAATTTTAGCTCCGTTCGCTCCTTTTATTTCAGAATATATCTATAAAACGATTGGCGGAGACAAAGAATCGGTCCATTTGTCAGATTGGCCTATTTTCAGCCAGGACCTTATTGATACGAAGCTGGAGGCGGACATGGATGAGACAAGAAATATCATTACCGAGGCTTTGCGCTTAAGATCGGAAACAGGAATAAAGGTCAAACAGCCACTGGCCGAATTGAAAATTAGAAAAGCTTCGGAAAATATTCAAAGCAATGTTTCTTTTTGGGAACTGATAAAAGAAGAGGTCAATGTCAAAAAGGTTTCTTTTTGCGAGCAGTTTGAAAAGGAGATAGAGTTAGATACAAAGCTTACTCCTGAGCTGAGAGAAGAAGGAACCCTCCGCGAGATCGCCAGGCAGATTCAGCAGATCAGAAAAGAAGCCGGCCTTACCCCAAAAGACGAAATTCTGGTAAAATTCAATGGGAGCGATTTTCTTAATAAAATTTTAGAAAAAAACAAGGAAATTTTGGCTAAAGATGTGATTGCCGTAAAAATAGAATTGAGCGGAGAAGATGCAAATATCAAACTGCAAAAGAAAGTAAAGATCGGCGGCGACGAGC
Organism: uncultured bacterium; assembly: GCA_903839905.1. GTDB lineage: Bacteria > Patescibacteriota > Minisyncoccia > Minisyncoccales > JAQTVQ01 > CAIMDX01. The sequence continues at coordinate 11,820 of CAIMDX010000069.1, read as the reverse complement.
TTTGGCTAGCCGTTGAAACAGCAAACAAATAACAAATAAGTTGGAATAAAGGGCTTTTTTTCTTTGCCGCGCGCCGGAGAGGAAAAGAGTTTTTGAAAAAAATAAAATGAAAAAAATTATTCTCATTTTCGCAGTTCTTATTTTAATTTTGGCCGGCAGTTTTTATTTGTGGAAGCAGAGTTCTTATTCCAAGGAAACGATCAAGCTTGAAATACTGGGAGCGCAAAAGGCCGCCCTGGGAGACAAAATAGAATATATCGTTAAATTCAAGAACAACGGAACGATTAGGGCCGAAAGTCCAGAGCTTTCTTTTGAATTTCCCAAAAACTCCATTTTAGAAGACGGCGGAGACAGGATCCAAAGGATGTCTTCCGCTCAGTTGAAAGGGGATATTTATCCTGGAGAAGAGCGTAGTTTTGTTTTTTCGGCCAGGCTTTTGGCCAAGGAAGGAGAGGCAAGGACCGCCAAAGCAGTTTTAACTTTCCAGCCCAAAGGATTAAATACCCGGAATGAAGTTTCTACGACTTTTACTACGATCGTGGAAAAAGCCTCTTTAAATTTTACGCTTGATCTTCCCTCTTCGGTGGCGGCCGGCAAGCCTTTTACTTTTAAAATAAATTACTGGTCTAATATTTCCTATCCGCTGGCCGATTTGACCTGCCAGATTCAGTATCCGTCCGGTTTTGATTTTGTTTCGGCCAAGCCGCAGGCATTGGACCAGAATCAATGGAACATCGCTAATCTTAACGAAGGCGAGGGGGGAAGGATAGAAATTTCAGGCAAAGTCAGTGGCGAGGCGAAAGAACAGAAAATTTTTAAAGCGCAGATCGGCATTTGGCAGGATGGCGATTTTATTCCGTTAGCAGAAGCTATAAAAGGAGTTGAAATTTCCGCACCGGGTCTGTATATCTCGCAGCAGATTAACGGCAGCCCTCAATATACGGCTGTGCCTGGCGATATGTTGCACTATGAGATTTTTTTCCGCAATATAGGCGAGGATCCTTTGACCGATTTGGTTTTGATTTCTAGATTAGACGGAAAAAGTTTTGATTTCAATTCAATCAAGGCGCCTGAAGGTAATTTTGGCACTGGAGATAATTCCATCATTTGGGATGGAAAGAAAGTTCCGCAGTTGCAGTATTTGGATAAAGGTGAAGAAGGGAAAGTGGAATTTTGGATAAACTTAAAAAATGAATGGCCGATACAGACTTTGGCGGATAAGAATCCGGAAATAACAAATAAAATTACAATAAGCCAGCTGAACGAAAGTTTTACCAATAAAGTATCCTCTACTCTGAAAGGGCAGGAAGAGCTTTCACTGGATAGCAAATATTTTGTGAGCGGAGGAACTATTCCTTTAGAGCCGGGCCTGGCTAATACTTTCGCCCTAGTTTGGAAGATCACTAATTCTTATAATGATGTTAAGAATGTAAAGATTAGAACGACTTTGCCGGAAGGAGTAATTTTTACCGGAAAGATTTGGCCGCAAGAAAATTCCGGGCTGACTTATGATTCGCAGTCGCGGGAGATATTATGGCAGGTTGGAGATTTGGAAGCGGGATCAGGGATTTTAACAGAACCGAAATCGTGCGCTTTTCAGCTTTCCGTTATTCCAAAAACAGAGGATACAGGCAAAGATGTTCCTGTTTTAGATACTGTCCAGGTTTCCGGAGAAGACCAATGGACCAAGACTGTTTTGTCTTCGAAAATACTGCCATTGCAAGCAAAAGTTAAATAAAATAATCAATAAAACCCGGCAAACTTTAACCTTGCAGGCGAAAGCCAAAAGAGGTAAAGGGAAGGGCCCAAAGGCTATGGAAGATACAGCGGCAAAGATTCTTTCTTTGATTAAGAGGCGGGGACTTGTTTTTCCGAGTTCCGAAATTTACGGCGGTTTTGGCGGGTTTTTTGACTTTGGCCCTTTGGGAACGGAACTGAAAAATAATATTAAAAAGACTTGGTGGAGGGCTTTGGTCCAGAAAAGAGACGATATCGTCGGTTTGGACAGTTCAATTATTATGAGCCCGAGAATTTGGGAAGCTTCCGGGCATACCACGGAGTTTTCTGATCCTTTATCGGAATGCAAAGCTTGCCATAAAAGATTCAGAGCCGATCATTTGATGGAAAAATTAAGAGATTCCGGCGAGCTTAAGAAGCTTGGTTTTACGGACGAAGAAGTCAAAGACACGGCGGATATCAATCAGATGGCTAAAGTTTTGGCCAGCGCCAAATGCCCTGATTGTGGAGGAGAGCTGGCCGCGCCGCGCAAATTTAATTTGATGTTTAGGACTTTTGTCGGTCCGGTTGAGGACAGCGCTTCAGTGGCCTATTTGCGTCCGGAAACAGCCCAAGGAATTTTCGCCAGTTATAAAAATATTTTGGACACGCAAAGAGTAAAACTTCCTTTCGGCATTGCCCAGATCGGCAAAGCTTTCCGCAACGAAATCACTCCCGGCAATTTTATTTTTCGTAGCCGCGAGTTTGAGCAAATGGAATTGGAATATTTTATCAAACCCGGCGAAGACGATAAAGCTTTTGAATACTGGACCAAGGAAAGGATGCGCTGGTATGTAGAAGACCTTGGCTTAAAAGAAGAAAATTTAAGATTCAGGCCGCACCGCCCAGATGAATTAGCCCATTACGCCAAGGCTTGCGTGGATGTGGAGTATAAATTTCCTTGGGGATGGGCGGAGATTGAAGGTATTGCCAACCGCCGCGATTTTGATCTTGGCCGCCACGAAAAGTTTTCGGGAACGGATTTGAAATATTTTGACGAAACGGATAAAAGTTCTTACATTCCTTTTGTGATAGAGCCTTCCTGCGGAGTGGAAAGGCTGTTTTTCGCGGTTCTGTGCGATTCTTTTGAAGAAATCCAAGGAGGTCGGACCCAGACTACGGAAGCTGTAAAAGAAGCGGAAACGATTTTGAGGTTTACTAAAAACCTGGCGCCTGTTAAGGTAGCAGTCTTGCCACTTTTAAAAAACAAGCCTGAATTAGTCGCCAAAGCCAAAGAAATCCACGAGACGCTTAAAAAACTTTTTATGTGCCGATACGACGAAACAGGTTCCATCGGCCGCCGCTATCGCCGCTTGGACGAAGTCGGCGTTCCGTATGCCGTAACAGTGGACTTTGATACCCTGCAAAATAATGATGTTACTTTGAGAGACAGGGATACTATGCAGCAGGAAAGGGTGAAGATAGCGGAGTTGGTCGGATTATTAAAGGAAAAATTTGGATGCTAGCTTCTAAAATCCCAAATCCCAATGTCCAATGACCAACCAAATCCCAATTTCTAAAATCCCTGCCTGCCGGCAGGCTAAAACGAACGATTTGGTCATTAGGGTTTGGGGCTTGGTTGGGTTTTGGGATTTGGACATTGGGGCTTAATTAGATATTAGTAATTAGAAATTTAAACAACTGATGTACAAAAAAATTACCCTGCCCAACGGATTGCGAATCATTGCTGCTCCTCAAGAGAACAGCCAGACTGTGACGGTTTTAGTGCTGACCGGAACGGGTTCCAAATACGAACCCAAAGAGATCAATGGCATTTCGCATTTTTTGGAGCATATGGTTTTTAACGGCAGTAAAAAACGGCCGGATAAAAAAGATATAATGGAAGCCATGGACAAGGTGGGGGGAATTTCCAATGCCTTCACGGGCTACGACTATACCGGTTATTGGGGCAAAGCGAGGAATGAAAATTTTGAGCTGGCGCTGGATCTTACGGCTGATATTTTTTTGAATCCGCTTTTGCCGCAGAATGAAATAGAGAAGGAGAGGAAAGTTATCACTGAAGAACTGAATATGTATTTGGACGATCCCAAGATCCATATTGAAGACCTTTGGATAGATCTCCTTTACGGCGATTGCGCCGCCGGCCGCCCGATTATCGGGAACAGGGAGAGTTTGTCCGGGATTAACAGAGAAAAATTAGTTTCTTATAAGCAAAAAAATTATTCTCCAGCCAATACGGTGGTATGCGTTGCGGGCGGGATTGACGAAAGAGATATTCTATCTAAAGTGGAGGAGCATTTCAAATCCTTCAAGAAGGAAGAAGCTCCGCAGAAAGAAAAAGTTTTAGAGATCCAGGATAAGCCGATGGTTTCTCTTTATGAGAAGAAAACCGATCAAGCGCATATGATGTTGGGAACAAGAGGCTATAAGATATCTGATAGCCGCAGATATGCTTTTAGTTTATTAAGCGTGGTTTTAGGTAAAGGTTTCAGCTCAAGGATGTTTATGAATATCAGGGAGAAACTCGGCCTTTCTTATTACCTGTCCACTAGCGCCGAATCGGATCCCGATACCGGCTGTTTGGTAACCAGGATTGGTCTTGATAATACCAGAGTGGGAGAAGGAATAGCCGCTATATTAAAAGAGTATAAGATAATATCTCAAGAAAAAGTTCCGGCTGAAGAGTTGAAAAAAGCAAAAGAAATCATTAAGGGGAGGATGGCAATGTCTTTGGAGTCTTCCGAATCGTTAGCTTCTTTCTATGCCGACCAGGAATTACTGGAGGGGGAAATCTTAACTCCGGAAGATATATTTGCTAAGATTAACAGCGTAACAGCCGAAGAAATTTTGGCGGTTGCCCAGGATATTTTTAAGCCGGAGAAGTTGAATTTGGCTTTGATCGGCCCGTTCAAAGAAAAAGAAGAATTTATTAATTTGTTAAATTCTAATTTATAAAATTATGGCCAATGGAAACACCTTAGACATTTCATGGGGGTCTATTTTGAAGATTGGCCTGGCCTTGATCTTCTTTTATATCCTTTTTCTGATCCAGGACATTTTGACTTTGATCGTTTTCTCTTTGATCATTTCAGTTCTTTTCAACCCGGTCATTGATTTCCTCCAAAAGCGAAAAGTTCCAAGAGTGGTAGGAACAGCTTTTATTTATTTGTCGTTTTTTTCTCTTGTCAGCGGTTTTATTTATTTTACTGCCAACACTTTTTCCAAAGAGCTTACTAATTTTTCGCAGCTTTTGCCGGTTTATTTTGAGAAAGCAGCTCCTGCCTTGAAAGATTTTGATATCAATCAGCTTCAAAGTTTTGAAGTTTTTAATAAATATTTGCAAGGGGTATTAGTAACAGCTTCAACTAGCATTTTTAGCGCCGCTTCAACTTTTTTTGGAGGGATTTTTACGATGATCACTCTTTTCACTATCGCGATATTTTTGTCCTTAGAAGAGAAATCAATCCAAAAATTCTTATTTTTGATATCTCCCAAAAAATATGAAGAGTATATTTATACTCTTTTTTCCAGCGTTGAGAATAAAGTTGCCGGATGGTTCGGCAGCCGGGTTTTAAGCTGTATTTTTGTGGGAGTCTTTACTTATTTATTATTGGAAGTTTTTGCAATAAAATATTCCCTTACCCTGGCTCTTTTCGCCGCAGTCAGCAACATTGTTCCCATTGCCGGCCCGATGGTTGCGGGGTTGCTTATCGGTTTTTTTACGCTTTTAGATCCTGGACCGAACGCGGCGATATTGGTTTTGATCGCCTTTATCCTGATCCACCAAGTTGAAGGGAATGTTCTGACCCCGTTGCTCACAAAAAAGATGATCGGCATTCCTCCGGTGCTGGTTATTATCTCTTTGCTTATCGGAGCCAGGCTTTGGGGAATAATGGGCGCTATTTTAGTTATCCCAATGGCCGGCATTTTTTATGAATTTTCAAGGCAATTTTTGCAAAAGAAAAAAGAGGAATCAAGCAATTAAAATGCCAAAACTTTATATCGTCGCTACGCCGATCGGTAACTTGGAAGATATTTCCGCGCGGGCTTTGAGAATATTGTCCGAGGCGGATTTGATTTTGTGCGAGGACACGCGCAATACTCAAAAAATCTTAGAGCGGTTTGAAATTAAAAAACCGCTTTTGAGCTACCACCAGCATTCCAAGATTCAAAAAATAGACTATATCATTGATCTTTTAAAGCAAGATAAAAATCTAGCCCTTGTTTCGGACGCAGGCACTCCGGGAGTTTCCGATCCGGGCAACAAATTAATAGAATCGGCTTTAAAAATTTTTCCTGATCTGGAAATAATTCCCATCCCCGGGCCTTGCGCCTTGGTCGCCGCGGCCAGCGTCTGCGATTTTTCAATGGATAAATTTTTGTTCTTAGGGTTTCCGCCGGTAAAAAATAAAAGAAAAAAATATTTTGAAGAAATTTTAGCCTCAAAATATCCAGTGATTTTTTACGAGTCAACTTACAGGATAATAAAAAGCTTAGGAGAAATAGCCGTACTGGAAAAAAATAGCGGAAAAATCCGTCAAATCGTTGTTTGCCGCGAGCTGACCAAAAAATTTGAAACAATATATCGCGGCCCGGTTGAAAAAATAATAAAAGAGCTGGAAGAAGGAGTTGTAAAAGGGGAATTTGTGGTTGTCGTCGGCCCAAGCGACAAATCTGATATGGGTGAAGTTATTGATTGACAATAATCATTCAATGGGATATTTTTAAGTCAAAGATGTACAATTCCAATAAGCAAAATTTGAGCCAGATCGTCATTAGCATCCCTCTTTGCGAGGGCCGTCTTTTGGATAGGAAATAGTTTTTAAATAAATTCCACCCATCAAAAAGATAGCCCTCGCAAAGAGGGCTTTTTGTTTTTGGGCCGAATTTGGCTTAGAAGCAGTACTTTTACAAGTTAAAAGGTGATGTTATGGAGAATATTGAAGCAAGGAAGAAAGAGGCTCTGGCTGCGGTCGGAGCGCGTGAATTTGCGCAAGCCGGCCAAATAGCGAATGCTATTTGCGCCAGCGATGTTAGAGATCCCAAAGATGTCTATGACATCTTAACGGCAATGGCGGAAGAAATTTCCCGCCTTGCCAGAGAAACCGGCGCTTTTGAAGCGCCCTAGCTTATGCCCTGTCTTTTTGGCAGGGTTTTTTCTTTTTTGCAAAGGCCTTAAGCTTATGCTAATTATAAATTATGGATTCCAAAAATTTTTATATCACCACGACCTTGCCTTATGTCAATGCGGTGCCGCATATCGGTTTTGCTTTGGAGATCGTCCAGGCCGACGCGATTGCGCGAAGCCAAAGAAAAAGAAGAAAGGAAGTTTTTTTCAATACCGGCACGGATGAACACGGTCTGAAAATTTACCAGAAAGCCCTGGACGATAAGAAAGATCCCCAGGCTTATTGCGACGAATATGCGGCCAAGTTTAGCTTGTTAAAAGAGAAATTGGATCTTTCTTATAATAATTTTATCCGGACGACCGATCCGCATCACATTAAAGCGGCGCAGGAGTTTTGGAAAAAATGCGAAGCGAATGGCGATATTTACAAAACAAGCTATAAGGCTAAATATTGCGTGGGCTGCGAGCTGGAAAAAACCGATTCGGAACTGATTGACGGCCGCTGTCCGATCCACCCGAACAAAGATCTGGAAACGATTGAAGAGGAGAATTATTTTTTCCGCTTTTCTAAATATCAAAAACCGTTGCTTGATCTTTACGATGCCAATCCGGAATTCGTGATTCCGGCGACCCGCCAGAAAGAAATATACAGTTTTGTTAAAGGAGGATTGCAGGACTTCAGCATTTCCCGTTTGAAGAATAAAATGCCTTGGGGAGTACCAGTCCCCGGAGACGATGATCATGTGATGTATGTTTGGTTTGACGCTTTGGTAAATTATGTTTCCTGTCTTGGCTGGCCTCAAGATGAAGAGAAATTTATCAATTTTTGGGGAACTAAAGAAAACAAGAATGCCATCCAGGTTGCTGGCAAAGATAACTTAAGGCAGCAAACCGCGATGTGGCAGGCGATGCTGATGTCGGCCGGATTGCCGAATTCCAAACAAGTATTCATCCACGGCTATATCACTTCCAACGGTCAGAAAATGTCTAAAAGTTTGGGCAATGTGGTTGATCCGATTTTTTTGGCTGATAAATACGGCACCGATGCCGTGCGTTATTATCTTTTGCGCGAGATTCCGGGCTGGGACGACGGCGATTTTTCGCAGGAAAAGTTTGAGCAAAGGTATAATGGCGATCTAGCCGGAGGGTTAGGGAATCTGCTGGCCAGGACTTTGGCTATGGCTAATAAGCTAAATGCGGAAGAAGGAAATTCTGATGACGGATTAAAAACAGCCATCATAAAAGCGGAAGCAAGATCTTCGGAAGAAATAAGCTTATACAAATTTAATGAAGCTTTGATCGCTATTTGGGATTTGATCGCTTATTGCAATAAGATCGTTGAGAAAGAAAAACCTTGGGAGCAGGGTAGCCAGGAACTGATTGATAAAAATCGGAAAGTGGTCGGAAGCTTACTTTTTGCTTTAAAAAAAATAGGGGAAATAATAGAGCCGTTTTTACCCGGCACTTCTTTAGCAATAGCGGATCAATTGGAATCCAAAAAATCTTCGCCGCTGTTCCCGAGGATTAGCAATGGATAAATTGTGGATTGTTAGTGGAAGAAGAGGGGTTTTTCTGCGAAGTGATATTTTTGGAGTCATCGGCTTTGCTCTTGTGGCGATTTTATCCAAGGGCTCAGAGAAAATAAAAGCCGAAACATTTTTAGGCAAGCGCTAAAATTCCCTCCGACCTCGCCTCGCCATAGCTCTCTTAAGAGCGGAGGCGGGGTTCCATCCAAGCGCCAGCCTCCGGATCATGCCTAAAAATGTTTCGGCTTTTTTATGGTTTTAGAAAAACAAAATAAAAATTGACAATTCTTAATTGATTTGATAAATAAAAAATAATGAATATTCAGACAAGAAACAATTTTTGGTTTTATTTTAGCAGAACTCAAGGTCTGGGAATTTCCGTTTGCAAAAAATAGTTAAATAAAAAAGCATATTGCAAATTCTCAGGCCTCTGAGGATTTTTTGTTTTTAGGCGATATTGTCCTTTCTTGAATGGCGTTTGCGGGCGCAATTCAAGAGCGGAAAAATAAGCTGTCTGATGGCAGACAGACTTCGCTCAAAATTGATCTTTGGAAAACTTAAAAAGGAACAGAAGGGAAAGAAAATGGAAGAAATACCCGCAGAAAATATGCCGGCAACCAGTTTGCTCGGCGCGTATAGAAATGCGAATATCGGCGATATTTTCCAGCCCAAGCTTAGAGAAGTCGGCGGAGTGATAATTCTTGACTGGTCCTATAGCTGGAAAGATCTTCGTTCCGTCCTTAGAAGGATGAACATTGATTTTGAGGCTACCAGATACCAGGTGGAATTCGTCAGTCCTTCCGATCCTTTGGAGGCTGGTTATTACCAGCTTTTGGGAATAAAGGCATTGCCTGCTATTCCCCAAAAGAGGGAATCCGGTTATTCGGGGACAATAAGCCTCGGCCCGTCCGAAATCAAGGAAACCACTCTTCTTGAGCTTGTTGATCAATTTGCAACAAGCCAAAGAAAAGTTTTGGGAGTAGATCTTGAAAAGGCGGAGATTGGGCCGAACGGAGGCAAGCACAGGATCGCTTACCATATTACCCGAAGAAATGGAGCTTTGCTCATAGCAAGCAGCTGGATAGATATGCCGGAAACATAAGTTGGGCGCTGCCATCCGCCCAACTTTTTCTTTTTTAATTTCGCGAAGTTTCCAGAATCGCAGAGGTTAGACCTTTGCAGAGGATTGGTGAAGTTTTTATCCACAGGGCAGCGAGTTGAAGCTGTGATATAATAAAAACTAATCTAATTATTAACGCAATAGCAATAACAGCTAACATTTTTTTATGTCTATGCCTAAATTTTTTCAAATCTCTTCGGGAACTTTGCCTCTTCTGGCCGCAGTTTTAGTTCTATCTCTTTCAGCCGGATATTTTACCCTGGCCTGGTCAGAGCCATCCGGCACCATGCCCGCGAGCGTGGCCGCGCCGATAAATACAGGCAGTATTGCTCAAGTTAAAGCCGGAGATTTGGCTATAGGTTCTGATGCTGTTAAATACTGGTTGACTCAATCCGGCCAGAGCTTTGCTTTGAAAAATAACGCTGGATCAATTAAATTTATTGTCGGCCAAGACGGTAGTGTCGGAATTGGCACAACGGCGCCGGGGGCGAAGTTAGATGTCCAGGGCCAGATAATCGGAGGATTCGGCGCGCAAACCACTGCCGGAGTTTTAGACTGGAATGATCCTTCCAATATCCGTTCGGGCAGCGGTTATACTCTTCTTATGGGCAATGCGGCCAGCGGTCCCGGCCCTGTTTCGTATTTCCATACTTTTAACTTTGAATACAATTCCAAGAACGGTTCGGGCAATATCACCCAGCTGGCTATACCTTATGCCAGTCCGTCCAATGCCGGCATCTATATCCGCGGCAGATATTCCGGTTCCTGGTCTTCTTGGTCGCAGATAGGAGGCGGCGCTTCCAGCCAATGGATTACTTCGGGATCAAATATCTATTACAACACCGGCAATGTGGGCATCGGCACTGCCGCGCCGGGAGCGAAACTATCATTTGGCACTAACTATGATACTGTTGGCAACAACCCAACTTATAATATCAGATTGTATGAAAGCGGGACGACTGTTTATGGTTTTGGCGTGCAGTCCGGTACCTTAGCCATCAATGCTAATCAAGCTTCAGGAAAAATAGTGTTTAACGCGGGCACTACTAACGATGCACCTACGACAAGAATGACTATTCTAGGCAGCGGCGATGTCGGCATCGGGACAGCAGCACCCCTTGCCAAATTGGCAGTCGTAGGCGCCGGTAGTTCTGGAGTCACTACTGGCAGCTCCGGCGACGCAATCGCGGCTTACGCCAATTCCGGCAATTCAGCTCTATACGCAGAACAACAAAACATCGCAGGGTACGCAGGATACTTCAATGGTAATGTCAATATTACCAAAAACCTTTCTGTCGGAGGCAATATCAACGCCACGGGTACGATTAATTCAGCCACCGCCATTTGTGTTAATTCGGTCTGCGCTAATTCTACGACTTGGAATAATATAGTGATCGGAGCGGGGAGCGGAGGCTCGGGAGTTTGGGGTCCTTCAAAAGAATTTGCATTTATGGGAAGTGTGATGGTCGGAGGGATAGCGTTAAGCGAGGGATACCCAGTCAGTACAGCAGATACATCAATAAGCGGATGGGATCCGTTGAATAAAAGATTAATTTTTGGCGCCGGATCCGATAATTATTTTTTTATAGTTTCTAAAAATGAAGCTGGAGGTTTAGTCTATAAAAGAGCAGTCATTACAAGAAGCAGCGAAAGTTGGTCGGAAGTTTGCGGTATCGTAACTATAAATGAAAAAGAATATAGTTCATATTCAGATTCTACATACCCGGGTACTTATGGATACTGCTCCGCTCCCACTACTGCTCATTTGTTTCAGTATTTAAAAATCGAAGGCGGCAATAAAATAAATATGAATGAGAATGGTCCTTTAGCTACAGACGGAACCAGCATTTATCTTTTTTCAAAAGCAAGCAAGGACGCAGGAAAAAAGATATATAAATATGACCAGAGCCTAAACGCCCTTGGCACGATTAATCTAGGGGTTTCGGCCAGTGCAGACTCAACTTTTTCTTGCGATGGAAATTATTTCTATTTCTACACAAACGGGAGCCTTAAAAAATATGACTTGCTGGGGAACATAGTAACAACATACAGCCAGGATCTGGGAAATATAATAAAATCATCCAATGATCAGAAAGATGCAAAATCTATTTATACGGTTTTTAACAATGGCGGTATTATGTGGGTAGCCAAGCCTCTCTTAACAGGTTCCTCTATTACCGATATCAGCGGTATTGAGTTTGTGCCAATGCTTCGCCAGTAAAGCGTAATTCACAGAGGGAGGGACAAACATTATTTTGTTTGCTTTTTCCCGCCTTGGCCGTTGACAGGATTTTCCTGTTTTGATAAAT
>CAIMDX010000068.1 GCA_903839905.1 uncultured bacterium | reverse complement strand
AGCCCCAATGACCAAATCCCAAGGCCCAACCAAATCCTAAATCCCAATGACCAAAGCTGCTTTTTGGCCTGCCGGTAGGCAGGGATTTTGGTTGTTGGGATTTTGTTGGGCATTGGTCATTGTCCCGCTTCGCGGGATCTCGCGAAGCGAGAGGATTTGGGGCTTAAATTGAACAATTTTGATTTTTAATTTTTAAATTATAGATTCCTCAAAGCATCCATTAAAAATTATTAGGTCTTTACGCTGCTAGCTAGATGCTTTTATGCTTTGGATTATCCCCAGGCTGGCGAAGATAAACAGCAAATTACTGCCCCCGTAACTGACAAAAGGCAAAGAAATCCCTACTATCGGCGCCATTCCCAGGTTCATGGCAATATTAATAAACATTTGGGCAAAAATTATTATGGCAAAACCGAAAACGAACAGCCTGGCAAAATTTGATTCCGCCTGGATAGCAATCTTTAAAACCCGCCAAAAAAGATAAGCGAACAAAAGGATTAAAACCGCCACGCCCGCCAAACCAAACTCTTCAGCCAAGGCTGAAAAAATGAAATCAGTTTGGGGCTCGGGCAGAAAACCGTGGTGCGTTTGGGATCCGTTCAGCCACCCCTGGCCTAAAAGCCCTCCAGACCCAATAGCTATTCCGGCCTGCTTTTGGCTCCAGCTTGCGCCGAAAGGATCGGCCTGCGGGAAAAGAAAAGAAGTAATCCTCGCTTTTTGATAATCGTGAATAAAAAAATTCCAGCCCAAAGCAACTGCTAAAACCAGCCCCAGACAAACAAATAAAAAATGCTTTATTTTTATGCCGGAGATGACTAAAATGCCCAGCCAAACAATCAAAAGTAAAGAAGCTGATCCGATGTTAGGCTGCAATGCCGCTAATACTACCGGGATTGCCGCATAAAATCCCGACAAAAAGATATGCTGTATCTTATACATTTCAATATGCCTTTTGGAAAAATATTTTGCCAAAAGCATGGCTAAAACGAATTTTGTCAGCTCTACCGGGTCAAAAGAAAACTCCCCTATTTTATACCATGACTTTGTTCCTCTAATTTCGCCGGCGAAAAAGAAAACTCCAATCAAAAGCAAGATACATAAAAAATAAAGCAATAAAATAAAATAAGAATTCTCCCGAAAAACCCTCCAATCCAAAAAGCTTAAAACTATTGCCAACAAAAATCCTACGCCAAAAAAACCTGCTTGCTTGTAAAAATTGCTAAAATCGCCCTTAACCGTGCAAGAGCTGTAAATGGCCAGAAGAGAGATTGCGGCCAAAGCAAAAATAGTGAGGAAAAGCTTCCAGTCCAATCTCTTTAGGTGCAAGAATATGTTGGAAAATCTAAACATTAGATCAGATCTATGATTTTTAAATAAAATCTTCTGCAGAAAATCCCAAGCCCCAATGTCCAATGCCCAATTAAATCCCAATTTACAAAATCCCAAAACGAACGATTTGGTCATTGGGATTTAGGATTTGGTTGGTCATTGGGATTTTTAGGTCGATTAGGAATTAATTTTTAACCATCCTCAAAAACTCTTCCTCTGTAATAACCTTAACACCCAGCTTCCCTGCCTTTGCCATCTTGCTGGCTCCTGGATTCGCCCCTACCACCACAAAGCTAGTATTTTTGGAGACTGCTTCCGAAACCTCTCCTCCCTCATTTCTCACCCTCTCCTTGGCCTCGTTACGGCTCAAAGATAACATTTCTCCGGTAAAAACAAAAGCCAGCCCAGCCAGCTTCTGGCTGCTTCTTTCGGCTTTTGGCAAAATAATTTTTACTCCGGATTTTTCCAATTTTTCCAAAAATTTCAAATTATTTTCATTCTGGAAAAAATCGCGGATAGATTTGGCTACCACCGGCCCGACATCGTTTATCTTTTGCAGGTCATTAAAACTGGCTTTTTTCAAATTATCCATATTGCCAAAAATCTTCGCCAAATCAATGCTGGTTTGCTCTCCTACATTCCTGATGCCTAAAGCGAAAATAAACTTCGGCAAAAGAACCTTTCTCTTGGATTGGATGGCTTCAACTATTTTGCCCGCTTTTCTCTCAGCAAATCTTTCCAAGGGAACCAAATCCCCCTCTTTCAGATCAAACAGATCGGCCGGATCAGAAATCAATCCCTGATCAAGAAGTTGCTCCAAAACTTTAGGGCCTAAACCGACGATATCAAAAGCATTTTTAGAAACGAAATAAGCAAAGTACCTCTCTCTCCTAGAAAAACAGTCAGTATTCGGACAGCGCCAAGCCACTTCTCCTTCCGGCTTAACTAAGATTGTGCCACAAGAAGGGCAAACCTTTGGCATAATAAAGTCCCTCGCTCCCTCATTCCTTAAATCATGTAAAACCGCTACGACTTGAGGGATAACATCTCCCGCCCGGCCGACAATGACCGTATCTCCAATTTTCAAGCCTAATCTTTTTATCTCATCTTCATTGTGTAAAGTTGCATGGGCTACTGCGGTTCCCCCAACATTAACCATTCTTAAAGAAGCTACTGGAGTTATAGCTCCTGTCCGACCAACTTGAAATTTAATATCTTCAACAACCGTAGTGGCTTGCTTTAAAGGAAACTTATACGCTATGGCTCCACGAGGAGCTTTTCCGGCTACTCCCAATTTTCTAAAAAGATCGTTATTGTCAACTCTTGCCACTATCCCGTCTATCTCGTAAGGAATTTTCTGGCGGTCCTTTTGCCAATGGTTTTGGTAGGCAAAAATTTCTTCCAGATTTTGGCAAAAACGGCTGTATTTATTGTTGGTTTTGAATCCTAAAATATGAAGGATCCTATGCTCTTCTTGATGGTTTTTCTGTCCGACATCGTTTACGATCTCGTAAAGGCTTGAGTCTAAATGCCTTGAAGCAGCGATCTTCGGATCCAATTGCCGTAATGATCCGGCGGCCAAATTGCGCGGATTGGCGTAAAGGGGCAAACCAAGCCTTTCCTGCCCGCTGTTTATTTTTTCAAAATCGCTTTTTGTAATGATCACCTCTCCCCTTACGGCAATGTCTATCTTCCCTTCTTCTGAAAATCTTTTAGCCGTTTCTAGTAATCCATCTTTTTTCAAGTCGTTTAAAACTTCTGCCAAATCTCGCAGCTTTAAAGGAATGGCCTCTATTGTTTTTAAATTTTGAGTAATATCCTCCCCAAGCAAACCGTCTCCTCTAGTTGAACCAGTCTCCAAGATGCCGCTCCGATAGATCAATTCAATGGCCAAGCCGTCCAATTTAGGTTCGCAAAAAAAATCCATTTTACTGATCTCTTCCGGCCTTAAAAGCTTAGATATCCTTATTGCCCAGTCTTCCATGTCTTCTCTGGAAAAAGCGTCGTTTAAAGAAATCATCGGCTTCAAATGCTTGACTTTGCTGAATTTCTCCAAGGGCTTGCCCTCCACTCTTTGGGTCGGCGAGTCTGGCGAAATAAACTCTGGAAATTGCTGTTCCAAATCAAAAAGCTCTTTTTTCAAAGAGTCAAGAGCTTCCGAAGATATCTCTTGCCTATCCAAGGCGTGATAAAGATACCTATGATGATTTATTAATTTCTTAAGCTTATCTATTCTAATCCCAGCCTGGTCTTTGTTCATATTGTATTCCATCTTGCCAGCCAGCGGGCTTGCAGGAACACTGTTTCTACAAGCTCTACGAGCTACAAGCCTGCCTGCCGGCAGGCAGGTTAATTCCTAATTTAGTAACTCACTTCTATCATTCTTTGAGATTCATGGTACACGCCTTTAGATTTTATTGAGATAGAAGGAGTGTTGAGATCGCATTGGTAATCGGTAAAAGTATAATACCAATTAGTTGGGTCTCCCCACGAAAGGATACATGAATTTGGAAAAGTGCAGGGATCGCTACAATCATTTTCAATGCGTATTCTATACAAAGCATTTTCTATCCCCGTATCCGCGGCGTGGAAAGCTTTAACTGAATCAGTAACTCCTTTGGCAATATTAAGACCGTTGATGATTATGGCGGTAACGCCTAAAACCATAGACAACAACACGGCCATTAAAATAACCGTCATATATAAAGACACTCCTTTTTCCGCCTGCCTGCCGGGTAGACAGGTTTTTTTTTCAAAAATTTTCAAGAAAAAAATATTTTTCATAATTCTAAATTTCTTTGTCTAAATTCCTCTGGGAAATTGTCGTTTGGACATTGATATTGGGCAAAGGATTAAGATTCTCCGTTCTAGCTTCCGCTTTAATTGAAATAGTAACTCTCGGCTGAAGGAGGTCATAATTGGCGCCGCCTAGAACATTAAATTTTAGATCGGTAACATTTATTTTATCGGATGTCAGGTCTTGAGCCGTTACCGAAGAAAAACCTGCCGAAGTGCTGTCCGGGGATATTTTTTCTTTTATTTTGCCGTTTTCCAGCAAAAATTGATGGCATCTCCCACCACCTTCTTTATAGTCAAGGAAAGTAACGGTAGAAGAAGGCGAATCAGGAGGATTGGAAGGATAAAAATTATCATTGGCGCTGATACAGCCGCCCGAATAATCTTTTTGGGCCATTCTTAAATAACGGCTCATATAATCCAGCGCAAAATTGCTGCTATCAATAAGATATTGGGTATAAACTATATGGGTTTGGCTCTTCATTGAAGCTAAGAAAATACCGCTCAAAACGCCCATTAAAACAGAAAAAATACCGATAGAAACCATCATTTCAATTAGAGTAAATCCTCTTCCGTAGTTGCTGGATATTTTTTTTATGAAATTTTTTAGCGAAAGAATCCCTTTCATTTTTAGAAACATTTTAATTTTTTAATCATGGAAGATACCAATTGCGGATATCCTCTTTTATCGTGGTTGTAACCCCGTTAAAGTACACATCTACGGTTATATTTATTGTTGAAGTTGAACTCCCCGACTTATCAACAATTATTTTTCTTTTGTAAATACTGGCTGTTCCAACACCATAATTATAAAAACCATTAGGATCTAGCTGCAAATATTGATCGGCATAAGGAGCCAAAAAAGAATCGTTATAATCAGCTTCACAGCCGCTGCTGCAGATCAGGCCGCTATCCCAAGGCGCGCTTACCACCCAATTCGTGTCTCTCATGTTCTTCACAATCTCTATCCCCTCCTGGGCCAGATAAGCGCCCATAAAATATTCCCTGGCTTTTTGAGTATTGGCAATGGCAAAGCTCATACCGTTATAAACTCCTAAAACGCCAACCGAAATAATCGTAATCGCAAAGATCATTTCAAGAAGAGTGAACCCTGTTAAATAATTTTGCCTCGGGCAAAATTGTTGCCAGCGGGCAACATTTAACAGGGTAAATCCTTTTTGTTTGTTTGAATTTTGAACCATATTATTTCAAATTGATATTTCCGACTTTGTTTATTTCAATTGTTTTCTGCTTGCTTTCATCGCCTTCAATGCAAATGGTCACGGAAGAAGTGACATCCGAAGTATTATTAACAAAAACTGCTGGATCCGGCGGTTCAAAAAAAATACTCAAGCTAGATTGATCCAACCCGCCCGCCTTAAGTCCGCAAATAATAATATTCTTCTCTAAAGGAATATCCGCCCCTTCAAATTTTTTATCAAAACTGCTGTTATAATCTTTGCTAGGGTCGCTGTCGCAATTCATATAAATAAAATATGACGGATTCACCTTATCAAGATAAAGGCCGTATCCGTTAGGGCTTCCCGGGTCGCATACTCCAGACTCGCCCTTCATAGACAAAGCGCGGCTTTGGCTGATGTCTTGGCTGATCTTTTGCGCCGACCTTTCCAGGGCCAAGCTTTTCTGCCAGTTATTAGGATTGGCAAAGATTATACCGCTTAAAATAGCAATCATCACAATAACAACAAGAAGCTCAAACAGGGTAAAGCCACTCTCTCTTTCGGAATTGTCATTGATAAAAGCCAAGCCAATCATTTAAACAAAAAAATTTAAGTAGAAATTAATAATTGCTTTTCCCCAAAACAAAGCTATAAACAATCCGGTTATCAGAAACGGCCCGAACGGTATCTCCGACTTCATCTGCTTTTTCTTATTGATAATCAATATTAAACCAATTATAGCACCTATCAAAAAAGCTAAAAAGAGGGCGGTTACGATCTTTGGCCAGCCCAAAAAAAGACCCATAAAAAAAGCTAGCTTGACATCCCCAAAGCCCATGGCTTTGCCTCTGGTCAAAAGAAAAATAGCCAGAAAAAATCCCGCGGCACCAAAAGCAGAAAATAAAAAATTAGAAATCTGCCCTTTTGGATAAAAGTTGAAAGCAAAACTATAAAGGTGGAAAGCAGCAGTAATGCCCACGGCCCAAAGCAAAACCTTATCGGGAATAAGATACCACTTTAGGTCAAAAATAAAGATAATTATCAATAATGACGCGATAACGAAAAGATATACCAGTCCTATCAAAGAATCAGGGGTGAAAAATTGTCCCGCTACGCGGGATCCAGCGAAGCTGGAAAAATTGAAAATTGAAAATTGAAAATTGAAAATTAGTAGAAATATGCACCCAGTGCATATTTCTACTGTCGGGTATTGCCATGATATCGGCTTGTTACAATAACGACACTTCCCTCTCAAAAAAATAAAGCTGAAAACCGGCACCAAATCGTACCAAGCCAAATTATGTTTGCATCGCGGACAAAATGACCGGCCAGAAACAAAGCTCTTTTTCTCTTTGAGTCGGTAGACAACACAATTCAAGAAGCTTCCGACAACCAAACCCAAGACAAAAATAAAAGCTGCGGCTACGGTGAAAATCATATTTATATTTTAGCTTTGATTGGCGTAATTGGCAAACATAAACCGTAAAAAACTCCAATGACCAAATCCCAATGCCCAACCAAGCCCCAAATCCCAATGACTAAATCGTTCGTTTTTTTGGGATTTTAAAGGTTAGGATTTGGTTGGGCATTGGACATTAGGGCTTGGGATTTCACAACAAAAGCTCCCTCTTTTGGAAGGGAGCTTTGGAATTTTCTTGTACCAAAAACTAATTGCAAGTTGTATCAGTTGAAGTGCACTGGGTATTCGTGGTTGTTCCGGCAAAACCGGCGCTGTCAACGCACCAATAAGTGCTGCTGGCAGACCCAAGCAAATTAGCTTTGGCGCAGAAAGCCGAAGGCACGGTTGAGGAAACAGAATTATAAGAGCTAGGCATGGCAACAATCTTGTCTTTTAATGTTTTACAATCTCCGCTAGCGTCAAAATTTACATAAGTAGCTGTTGGCTGGGTGGTTGAAAAAACAATGGCTGCAGTTCTTAATTGGTCAAAGTAAGATTGGATCTTGGCGTTCTTGGCTGCATCCGGAGCGCTGCTCATATTCACTACGACCATTCCTGCTAAAATACCGATAATGGCGATAACTACCAATAACTCAATTAAAGTAAAACCTTTTTGTGTTTGCATATTGTTTAATTTATAAGTCTTAATTATTTATTAAATTTATAATTAGATGATCGACCTTTTAAAATATTATCTTTATTATTACTTACAAACGCATTTTGTGCAATTGGCTGCTTTGCAATCATTAATAATCGTTGTTGAAGCCGTTGTCTCATATCCGGCATTGGAAGAGATGCATAGCCATTCGTCTGCCCCGGTCTTTGAATAAACTTTGGCTACGGCGCAATAAGCTGTTCCGTCAGAGCTAGTCGCTATTTTAAAAGTTCCATCTATGCTGTTTTTGATAATATCATCGCACAATGGTTTAACGCCTGGCTGCGCGCTGGAACAAGATAAACTCTGGTAGCTGGAATCTCTGTTCTTCAATAATTCTGCCGCTTTCGGTATCTGGTTAAGGCTGGCTTCCACCCTGGCATTTCTAGTAGTATTTGGAGCTGTCAAAGAAGAAACAAAAAATGCTGATAGTATTGCGATAATCGCAATGACTATTATAAGCTCTATTAAAGTAAAGCCTTTTAAATTTTTTTTGTTTGTACTTTCCATTAAAAGTTTCTAACTCTAATTATTATATACCATTTTTTGGAAATCAATTGTGGATAACTTTACCCTGTTAAATGCTGCCCGCTGGCAGCAATTTTGCCCGAGGAAAAATTATTTAACAGGGTGAATCCCGTCAAATACCTTTCGCAACAATTTCATCAAAAAACAATTTAATAGAACAACTCCTATTTTACTACTTCTCTACTCTATCACGCTGGACATCTGGTAAAGCGGCAAAACTACGGCAGCTACCAAAAACCCGACCATTAAAGCCAATCCGATAATCATAATAGGCTCCAAAATACTGGAAAGGCCTCCCACAAAAGCGTCTATTTCTTTTTGGTAAAAACGCACTATATTCATTAGCGTTGTAGAAATGCGGCCAGTTCTTTCCCCTACCGATGCCATCTGTACAAACAAAGACGGGATATATTCCGGAAAACGGTCTAAAGCCGAGCTAAAAGGCTCTCCTTTGATAACCCTGTTCCGCGATTCAATAATTATGTCCTGATAAACCGTATTATCAATAAGATCAGCTGTTATTTCCAGGGCCTGGGCGATAGGTATTCCGGCTGTAATCAAAACGGAAAAATTCTCGGCAAAACGAGCCAGATAAAGATTTTTTAAAAATCCTCCCAAAATCGGAAGATGCAATGATATCCGGTCAAAAAGCCTTTTACCCTCTCTGGTTTCGGAATATCGTTTGATAAAGAAAAATAAAGCAGCAAAAACGCCTATTATGACAATCCACCATTGCTTAAAGAAATCGGATGTCCCGACAACTATTTTAGTTATCAAAGGCAGCTCTCTTCCTCCTGCGGT
>CAIMDX010000067.1 GCA_903839905.1 uncultured bacterium | reverse complement strand
TGGCGGCCAAAGCCCACCGCGCCAAAGGCGTTTTTGAGGTCAAGGGGGTATGGCTTGAACCCGGTTTTGAGCTGAAGGGCGCCCTGGCGGAAGACCTTGTCGCCGCCCTGCAGCGCTGCGCCGCCTGGCATGGCACGCCTGAAGTGGTGGGCGCTCCCATAAAAGTGAAACCTTAGGAGGACCCCATGCCCCAATTGATCACTACTCTCGGACCGAAGAATAAGAACGAGCTTGAGCTGATCTTGCCCCACGAGCATATCTTTGTGGACCTGCGCACCTGGGACCAACCCGGGTATGCCCAGGCTGAAACGTCGGACGTGATCCGCCTGATGGGTCCCGAGCTCAATCGCGCTGCCGCAGCCGGGATCACTGCCCGCCCGATTACAATTACAGCCGGTACTGATACCAAAATTTACGACAATAATACCTCTTCCGATGGAACCTCCACGGTTACATCCGGTTCGTTAGCGGGAAGTGATACTATTGCAGCCATTACCCAGACTTTTGACACAAAAAACGTTGGTTCTGGAAAAACCCTTACCGCTGCGGGTGTAGTCACTGACGGTAATGGCGGCGCTAACTACGACGTTACTTTTGAGACTAATACGACAGGCGTTATAAGACATGGAGAAGCTAATTATTTCGTTGTTACTCCTTCAACTCTAAATCCCACTACAGCCACTCCTATATCCGTTACTGTTACAGCCGTGGATGCTTACGGTAATACGGCCAATGGAGCCAATGGCGCAGAGGCTTATGTTGGTAATTTTTATATGATCACCGACGCTACTGCTCCAACTTGGTATACTCAAAACGGGAAGATCGAAAACGACGGCGCCAAGGTAGTAAGCAATTGCTTGCTGTTTAACACGGCTGAGCTAGGGAAAACGATAACTGCCAATTCTCACGTCGGTACTTTAACCGGGAATTCAGAAGATATCGATATTGCGGCTGGCCCTGATACCACTGCTCCAACTATTTCAAGCGTTGCGCCGAGTGGGATCACTAATATAGCCGCAACCATTAGCTGGGCTACAGATATCGCTGCAACCAATAACATTGTCGAATACGGTATAACTTCAGCATTAGGAACTTATAGCTCGGCTGATAGTAATGCTACTTCGCATGCTGTAGCTTTATCCAGCCTTGTCGCTAATACGACTTATTATTACAGAGTAAAATCGGTTGCAGGAGGTTCGACATCAACGTCGCAAATTTTAAACTTCAAAACAGCGGCCGCTGCTAACGGAGTTTCAGCGACTGTCCAAACGTTGAAATCTTATGCCACAGCTGACGGTTTATACGCAGATGGATGGGAATTCAAATTTAACGTTACGGTTAACAATGCTAGTGAGGGCTATTTGAAAATGAAGTTTGCCGATTGGGCCGGAGCGAGCGCTTTGCCCGCAAGCAGCACGATGAAGATCTCTTTGGTTGACGATGTTGAGGGAGTTGACGATGGGGACGTTGGAGTGTCCATCGGAAACCTTTATGCCAACCAGTCCAATGCCAATGCTTTAGAGCTATCCGATGAGGACCTGAGCACTGGAGGAATTCAGGATACGATCTACGTTTATGTAAAAGTTCCTGTCGGAACGAGCGGCGGATCTTACAGTACCAGCTATGGCATCAAGACCGGAACCACTAATGCTATTGCCGAAGCTGAATAATTAACAAGATAAGCTACCTTGCATAAATTTACATGCGCTTCGCCTTAACAAAAAGCAAAAGGCGAAGTGCCTGTAGAATAAGGGGTATAATTCAAATTATGAGAATAAAAATTTTAGCCGTCTCTCTGCTCGCAGTTCTCATTTTGTGCGGGGGAGCGGGTGTGAGCATCGCTTCGGAAACTGGAGGAACGATTGACGTGGGAGTTCAAACAGGAATGCAGGGAGTGATAAAATCAGCTCCGATAGCATCGCCGGCCGCTGGAAATTTTCACGCCACTACGACAGTCAGTTTGAGCGCCAGCGGTTCTACCGCTATTTGCTATACGACCAATGGCATTACTGCACCGGCTTGTTCTGGGGCTACCAGTTGTTTTGTCGGCACCAAATATTTTTCCGCCATTTCCGTAGCTAGCGCAACCACCATCAGAGGTGTTGCTTGCTATACCGATGGCACTTCCGGCCCGACCAGCAGCGATGCTTATACTTTTACTTGCGAAACAGCAGTTGTCTCTCACGGAACGGTTGCCGACTATCCTTCTTGTGCGATCACTTGCAGCTCGGGATATTATAAGAGCGGAAATTCTTGTCTTGTTTCCGGCGGCGGAACGCCTAGCGGCGGCGGAGGAGGCGGTTCGGTCTCTGATACGACCGCTCCGACTATTAGCAATATCATCGCCACTCCGACCAGCGGAACGACCGCTACGGTCACTTGGCAGACCAACGAAGGCTCTTTGTCTTGGATCCTTTACGGCACCAGCACTGCTTACGGCCAGCAGATAAAAACATCTGTTTATACCGCAAGCCACTCTATTGCTTTGACCAATTTGATCGTCAGCACCACATACCATTATCAAGTAAAGTCACAGGACTCCCTTGGTAATGTTGGTACTTTTACGGATAAGACCTTTACGACTTTGACGGTTGGGCAGACGGCTTCCGGCCCAAGCACTGGCGGTTCAAGTTCTTCGACAGTAACCCAAATGACCAGGGAACAGCTTATTGCCCTTATTATTCGGCTTATTGCATCAATGACTGCCGGAGGATCAACAACAGGTACAGGAACTCCCGGTTCGTCTTTTAGCGGCATTCCATCAGGATTCACTTTCCAAAATAATTTAGCGTTTGGAATGGATAAGATAGATGTTAAATATTTGCAGATCGTCTTGAATTCAAACGCGGACACGAAAATTGCCTTGACCGGCGCAGGATCTCCAGGATACGAAACGACCAGATTCGGCTCGGCTACATTGGCCGCGGTCAAGAAATTCCAGACCAAATATGGGATCGTCGGCTCCACCAGCAGCGCTTACGGCTTGGTAGGCCCGGCAACAAGAGCTAAATTGAACAGCCTATTAGGAAGGTAAAATAGAAATAAACTTTACGCGGGTTTCACCCGCGTAAAGTTAAAGGGAAAAAGAAGAGAAGATAGAACAAAACTGCCAGGAGAGATTCCTAGGCAGTTTTGTTTAAAAGACAGGCTTAAAACTGGTCAAGGCCCGGCCTTGACGTCGTCGTAGCTCGTAAACGAAGGCGGGACTTTGACCAGTCTAATACCATAGGGGAAAATCTACACCTTTCCGAAAGGTGTAGATAATTATCCGCAGGGGGTGGTGGTTTTTGTTCATGCTGGCATTTGCGTTAAAGGCGGTTGGGATTTAAAATATGAATGATAAAATAAATCTAAGATCGGATAATCTATTTTTTAATCGTTAAAAAATTATGAATTTTGGAAAATATTTTCTCTCTGTTTTTTTGTTGTTATCCTTCTCTTTTTTGATCGGTCCGAGCTTAGCCAGCGGAGAGAATGGCGATCTTGGCTTGAACGTTAAAATCGATAGCAGGGAGCAGCTTTTAAAAAAAATAAGATCGGATCAGACTTACAAATTTTCCAATGGCTCGCTGTCCAGCCCTTTAAAGAATGGATCTTTAGAAAAAGGCAGCAACTATGTTCCCAACGAAGTTTTGGTCAAGTTCAAAGAAGGATCCGTTGATCTGAAAACGCAATTTGGATCGGACGGGTCCAGGTCTTTGGCCAAGGCCGCCGGCTTGTCCGTTGAGAATGTTTTTAAAAAAGGGAATATAAGCGTTCTTAAAAGTAAAAAAACGGAAACAACAGGATCGTTGATCTCCAAACTGAAAACAAATCCCGAAGTTGAATATGTCCAGCCTAATTTTACTTACCATCTTGACTCTATCGCTACGAACGATACCCATAGAGGCTTGCTTTGGGCTTTGGAAAATACCGGACAAGTCATTGATGGGGTCACCGGGACCAATGACGCTGATATCGATGCGCCGGAAGCATGGGCGGTCAACGAGGGGACGAACACCTCTACGATAGTTGCCATTATTGATATCGGGGTTGCCTATAACCATCCTGACCTGATCGCTAATATGTGGGACGGGACGAATTGTAAAGACGAGAACAACGCATCTTTGGGAGGGTGCAACCACGGTTATGATTTTGAAAATAATGATAAAACTCCGATGCCGGATGAAGATTTTTATAGTATTCTTGATTCTCACGGTACACATATCGCGGGAACGATCGCGGCCGTTAAAAATAATGCGAAAGGCGTTATCGGCGTAGCGCCAAATGTTAAAATAATGGCTTTGAAAATGTCCGCTTCGATAACTACGGCCGAGGTCGTTAGAGCTATCAGTTTTGCAAAATATAACGGAGCGAAGATCATCAGCGCCAGCTGGGGAAGCAACACCGCTTTTTCAGACCAGGCTTTATACGAGGCGATCCGTGATTTTCCCGGTCTTTTTATCGCTTCAGCAGGAAATAATTCCCACAATCATGATTCGGGGTCTTCAGGGGACCGGTATTATCCGTCTGACTTCAGCGTAACTTCTTCTCTCGGTGTTGGTCTTAATAATGTGATCGGAGTGGCAGCCACTGACCAGAACGATGGCTTGGCTTCTTTTTCCGATTACGGTTCCAGTTCCATCGCGGTCGGCGCTCCGGGCGTTAATATTTATAGCTCGGTCGCCGTTTTAGCGGATGCTTTGGACGAAGGATTCGAGAGTACAACCCTTCCTAATCTTCCCGCCGGATGGACCGTTGGCGGAACTAATAATCATTGGAACACGGCTTATTCGGACTGGTGGGAAGAAAATGTGCTGTCGCCGGATCCGAACCAGCCTTATTCCAACAATGCGAGCACTTCCGTGACCTCTCCGACCATCGACCTTAGCGGAACGGCCGGAGCAACACTTAATTTTTACAGGTATTGCAACACGGAATATTCCGATCCCGAAACTACCAGCAGCGATTATATGGCGCTCGATATCAGCCATGACGGTGGATCGACTTTCACTGAATTGGACAAATGGAACGAATGGACCCAAGACAATGAAGCCGACCCGGATGAAGCTATCTATCCTTCTTATTATTTGTCCGAAAGCGATTTGACGAACAGCGTCAAAATAAGATTCAGATGGGTGACGAATGCAACGGATAGTAATTACGAAGGATGTTGGATCGATTATCTTAATCTTTCCAAGGTCTCGGACGGATCGGACGAAACATATAATTATATGGACGGAACATCCATGGCTACTCCGCATACGGCCGGATTGGCTGGGTTGGTTTGGGGCTACAACCCGAGCCTGACCCCGGCTCAAGTTAAAAATACCGTTATTAATACGGGCGATGCTTTAAGCTCTCTAAATAATAAAACTATAACAGGAAAAAGGATCAACGCTTACAATGCGTTGAACGCTTTCAACCCGGCGATCGGGTACAATATCGACAATGCGATCCCTTCCAGCTCGATCAGTCAAGCAACGAATGGCACTGGAATAGTCACTGTTAATTTTAAGATCAAAGACGGTTTGGCCGGACTGGCAGAAACTTTAAGCGATTTCGGTTACAGCATAGACGGCGGATCGGCTTGGAAAACTCCGACCAGCGGAGACGCTTCGACAGCCTTTTCCAGTAGTTGGAAGAGTAATAGCTATTTGTCCGCCTCGAACTATTCCAGCAGCTCTTACAGTTTTACTTTTAACAGCCAAAGCGGGGATTTTGCTGATTTTAACGGTGTTCAGCAGAGTAATGTTAAGATCAGGTTTAAAGCCAATGACGGCGCAAAAACAAGCTCTTACACAGTAAGCGAAGCTTTCGCAATAGATAATCTGCTGCCCGGCGCGCCGACCATCAATGATCCGGCTACTACGACTTACGCAAGCGCTGACACTTATCGCGTTACAGGAAGCGCGGAGGCAGGAGCCATTATTTTTATCAGCAGAGTTGGCGGAAGCCTGCTTGCGACGACAACGCCTACATCTACTGCTTACGGTATTAATGTTCCGCTGGAACAAAATACTACCAACACTTTTCGGATCCTCCAAAAAGACAGTTTTGGCAACGAGAGCCCGTCCGTTGATTCTGCCAATGTGATCGAAGACAGCGCTCCGGCTTCGTTATCTTTATCCAGTGTGGCCGGCGATTCCAGTTCTCCTTATTACACTACCGATACGACCCCCCAAATTATTTTCAATGCAACGGATGCCTTGCCGTCTTTGGCATGCCGTTGGGGCGCGACCGATACCGATTATTCGGCAATGCCGGCATTAAACAATTTTTCGGCAAATGGCAGCACAAGCCTTGTCCTGTCTGACCAGGGAGCAGATGGCGTAAAAACAATTTATATTTCCTGTAGAGATCTGGCTGGCAATGAAAATTCATCGAGCAGCAATTTGAACATTTCTTTTACTCTGGACCAAACAAAACCAATCGTTGCTTCAGCGTCCGCTTCGCCTAATCCGGCCAAAGCGGGGACAACTACCATCACCGTGAATTTTACCGATGTTGGAGGAATGGATCATAGCGTTGATCCCGTTGTCAGTGTATTAGGGTTGTACAGTACTTATGCTTCGACCACAAAAGTGAGCTTCACAAGCAGTACATATGTAGGCACGATCAGCTTACGATCTGACAGTGAAGAAGTTTCAGCAGCAACCATAAAAGTTATTGGGGCAAAAGACCTTGCAGGGAACACGATGACCGATAATAACAATGCCGGAAGCTTTGCCGTTGACACTATCGCTCCGGCAGCAGTTGTTTTGAGCGGAACGCCTTCGTCATCTACAACAGTTACCAGTGTCGATATTACAGTTAGCGGTACGGGCGTGAATTTTTATAAATATAAATTGGACAGCGGCTCTTACAGTTCGTCAGCTGCAACATCTTCCCATCTTGTTTTGTCTGCTTTAAATGTCGGATCGCACACTTTGAGCGTTATAGGCGGGGACAGCGCAGGTAATTGGCAAGATAGCGCAAGCTCCACTGATCATAGCTGGACGATCACAGCCGATGCGGTCGTTAGCACCGGCGGCGGTGGTGGAGGAGGCGGTGGGGTCTCTGACACGACCGCTCCGGCGATCAGCAATGTTATTGCCACTCCTACAGCTGGCAACACAGCCACGGTCACCTGGAGCACTAACGAGAGCTCTTTATCCTGGATGCTCTATGGAACTACCACAGCCTACGGCCAGCAAGTAAAAACAACTTCTTACACTTCTTCGCATTCGGTAAATCTGACCGGTTTGACCCCGACCACGACCTACCATTATCTGGTCAAATCACAGGATCCTTCCAATAATGTCGGAGTTTCTATTGATAAGATCTTCACCACTTTGGCAGCCGGAGTCACCTCTTCTATCCCGACTACGACCACCAGCACAACAACGACCACTACTACGAATCCGACCATCCAGAAATCGATCAGCCAGATGACCAGAGCCGAGCTGATCGCCCTTATTCTCCAGCTGATCGCCGGAATGGGCAAAGGAACGACAGCTCCCCAATTGACCGGTTTATCCGCAATTCCTTCCGCTTTTACATTTAGAATCAATCTTATGATCGGGATGAACTCGTTGGATGTAAAATATTTACAGATCGTTTTGAATTCCGATCCGTCTACCAGGATCGCTGTTAAAGGATTTGGATCGCCGGGATACGAAACCATTTATTTTGGAAATTCGACTTTGGTTGCGGTCAAAAAATTCCAACTAAAATACAGGTCGGAGTTAATGGATCCATTCAAACTGAAATATCCGGTTGGCATGGTCGGCGATACGACCCGGTCTAAATTGAACAGGTTATTGGGAAGATAAAAGCCGTGTCTTGGCCCCTCCACGGACGAAGGCGGGCCTCGCCTCGCCGAAGCTCTAGGGAGAGCGAAGCCCGTCTCCGCTGTTGCGACAGCTACGGCGAGGTGAAAGCGGGCTTGTCTCGCCGAAGCTCCCAAAGGGGAGCGAAGGCGGATGCCCTTGACAGAGAAAAATAAAGCTGGTATAGTTTGATCATCGAGCGCAAAGCTTCATTTTCTCCAAGAATGTAATTAAAAGCCCCACTCTATGGGGCTTTTAATTAGATCGTTTATTGCCGTCCTGATTTTGTACTTCTTCGTTTTTTTAAGATGCATTCATCTTTGATCAAATTTTTAAGAGGCATTACTGAAAGAAACCAGCGAATCCAATTCATGAAAGGATAAGTAAAAGCAGTACAAAATCAGTACGACAGAAAATCGAAAAACCAACCCGCTCGGGCTGGTTTTTTGTTTGCTTCGCCTCGCCCGAAGCCCCGCAAGTATGCGGGACGAAGGCGGGCCTCGCCTCGCCGAAGCTCTAGGGAGAAGCGAAGCCCGCCTCCGCTGTTGCGACAGCTACGACGAGGTGAAAGCGGGCCTTTGAAGATTAGGGAAACCCTATAATATTTGACATTTTGTTAAAATTGTTTTATATATTATGAAGTTAAGTTCTTTGACAACAGTTTTCATATTAATCGGGCCAACGCTTGAAAAGAGTGCGCCTAAATAAGATGTTAAAAGAGATCGTGATCCGCGAAGATGTTATGTCATCGATCGATGGGATGATAGACAATTATCGCAATGTCTCTTGCGTGGAATTTTTAATATATCCGGTTACTGATAAATCCAACCATTCGAAAGACGCGTATTCCTTGGGTATCGTAATAAACTATGAAAATGGCAGAGAAAAAACCAGCCGCCAGAATTTGATACAAATACCCCGAAATGTAGCGGACTGGCTCGTTTTACCTGGAAAAGATAGTGAAAATATACCTAAAAAAGACCTTGAATTTATAAGGCAGAAAATCGCGTACAGCATTTTAGCCTTTATCGGCCTAAAAATATCTGATGAGCTCAAAGCCGTCGGATTCAATGTCGATCAAGGAGAATTGTTTTTCCGCAAACATGAGTCATGGAAAGCTCTTATAAGATTTAAAGATATATCTATTAGGGCATACATCCCTTCGACGCTATGTTGCCAGATCGTTCTGGCATATAATTTTGCCGGCTTAGGAAAGGACTCCGATTAATAAAATAACACCCGCTTGCTGTCCAGCAGGCGGGTTTTTTGTTGGTTCGATTTCCAAAACAGGAATGAATCCTGCTATAATATCCTTAATGACTGTTTGTTTTTATTTTTTTAAATGCCTTTATTAAAAAATGACCTCATCAAAAACCATCAAAGATTTTAAAAAAGAATTCCCTTCGCTGAAGGAAAAAGTTTTGTTAAAAGATCATACAACCTGGCGCATCGGCGGACCGGCAAAATATTTTTTGGAAGTTCAAAACAAAAACGATCTGGAAAAGGCGATCGGCCTGGTAAAAGAGATCAATTTACCTTTTTTTGTTTTGGGCGGAGGCAGTAATATTCTAGTTTCAGAAAAAGGATTTAATGGATTGGTCATTAAGATAAAATTTTTGGACTTTGAAACGAAAGAAGAAGGCGGGAAAATAAAAGTTTTGGTCGGAGCCGGATTGCCGTTGAATTTATTATCGGTAAAATTGTTGGAGAACAAAGCCAGCGGAATGGAGTGGTCTTCAAGTATTCCCGGAACTCTTGGCGGCGCTGTTTTCGGCAATGCCGGAGCGTTCGGCCCTTCAATGGCCGACAGCGTGGAATGGGTGGAAGTTTTTGAAATTAAAAATAAAAAATTCCAATTCAAAAAATATCAAAATAAGGAATGCCAGTTCGCTTACCGTTCAAGCATCTTTAAAAAGAAAGCGCCGGCCATAATAATTATTTCGGTCTTATTATCATTAATCAAGGGCAGTGCGGAAGCGATCGAAGCGAAAATGAAAGAATGCGCCGATTATCGTATGGCCAGGCATCCTCTTAATTTTCCTTCGGCTGGCAGCGTTTTTAAAAATCATTCCAAAGCCATAAAAAATAAAAGCTTGCTTTTGCAATTTCCGGATCTGGCCGGCTTCAATAAAAAAGGGGATATTCCCGCTGGCTGGCTGATAGCCAATTCGGGGCTGACCGGAAAAAAGATCGGTAACGCGCAAATTTCCGAAAAACATTCCAACTTTTTTGTGAATTTAGGAAACGCCAAAGCCAAAGACATCCGCGCCCTGATAAAATTCGCGCAAAAAAAAGTAAAAAAAGTTTTCGGAGTGGAACTGAAGGAAGAAATAATTTATCTCGGCTAGAAGCATATTAACTTTTTAAAAAACTGCCGTTGGGGCGGTTTTTTATTAATTTAAAATGCAAATATCAAAAATTAAAATGACAATTTAAAATTTTTAAAATGTTTAAAGACGGAAATTTAATAATTTTACATTGTAATTTTTCATTTTGATTTTTAAATTTTGATTTTTTACTTATCCACATGTTGACAAATATTCTCAATGATTGAAAATAAAATAAAGAAGAAATTCTTTCAAAAAAAATATCAAAGATTTGGCAAGTAGTGGTCGGCTGCTTGCAGTGATATTCAAGATTTTAATAATTTTTTTTAAACTAATATTAAAAATAAAATGGCTACAAAAAAACCAGCGAAGAAAGCTAAGAAAGTTGCCAAAAAGAAAGGCAAGAAATAGTTTTCCAAAGCAACCTCCTCTTTTAACAAAAGGAGGTTGCTTTTTTAAAAAGCCGTAACTAAAAAAATATGCAAATTATTTTCAGAGCCAATAAGGAATTTTTATTAAGGCCGGAGCTTGAAGATTTTTTTCGGCAAAAAATGGAGAAGCTGGAAAAATTTTTGCAAAATGTTGAGCCGATAAGAATGGAGCTGGAAGTTTCTTTGGCTTCCGACCGTTTGCGCAAGGGAAGCTTGTTCGCCGCCAAAGCGCAATTATTTTTACCAAGAAAAAGTTTAAGGTCCAGCGGCGAGGGAAGGACAATAAGAAATGCGATGATAGAAACGCGCGACGAACTGGAAGAGCAGATCAAAAAATATATGACCCAGCCGATAGCGAAAAAACGATCAGAGAAAAAAGAAGTTTCAAGGTCTTAAAATACAACAGTCCTAAAAAAATTGCACAGGCAGCGAATAAACCGCCTGTGCATTTTTATTCCTGTGGATAACTTCCAAAAAACTGCCAGAAGCCCGGCTTCTGGCAGTTTTTAGATTCGTGAAGATTAGACCGCTACATATTTATGTGCTTATATGGATCGGCGGCATCGCGCTTTTATTTTTTTGGCAAAAGCGATACAATAAGAAAACTCTGTTAGCAGTAATAACATTCAATTATGTCAATTTTTAGCGGCTTATTCAACAATTCCAGCCAAAAATATCTTGAGAAGATCAAGCCCTTAGTGGAGGAAATAAACGGACTAGAGAAAGAACTTGAAAATCTTTCCGATGACCAGCTAAAGAATAAAACCGCGGAATTCCGCGAGTCTTTAAAAAACGGGAAAACTTTAGACGACCTTTTGCCGCAGGCTTTTGCCGTGGTGAGAGAGGCTGCCAGGCGCAATTTGAAACAGCGCCATTTTGATGTGCAATTGATAGGCGGCATTGTTCTGCACCAGGGGCGCATCGCTGAAATGAAAACAGGGGAAGGAAAAACCTTAACCGCTACCTTGCCGGTCTATTTGAACGCGCTTGAGCAGAAAGGATGCCACTTGATAACGGTCAACGATTATTTGTCCCGCCGCGATGCCGTTTGGATGGGCCAAATTTATTGCGCCCTTGGGCTTTCCGTTTCTTGTCTGAACCATGAGCAGTCTTTTTTATACGATCCGGGTTACAAAAAAGAAGATGATCAAAGCGATAAGAAGCGGGACGATTTGGGGGGTTTTTATATTGTAGAAGATTATCTTAGGCCCTGTTCCAGAAAAGAAGCTTATCTCGCTGATATCACTTACGGCACCAATAATGAATTTGGGTTTGACTATTTGCGCGACAATATGGTTTTTGATTTGGCAGATAAAGTCCAAAGGGATTTGAACTACGCTATCATTGATGAGGTTGACTCCATTTTAATTGACGAAGCGCGCACGCCCTTGATCATTTCCGCGCCCGATGCCGAAAGCTCAAATTGGTATAAAGAGTTCGCGCGGCTTATTCCGAAAGTTACCAAAGAAGATTACGAGATAGATGAAAAACTGAAAGCAGTCACTTTGACCGAAGAAGGCATTAAAAAAATTGAAAGGATATTGGGGGTGGAAAACATTTACGAAGAAAAAGGGATAAAGTATCTTCACTTTTTAGAACAAGCCTTGCGCGCCCAGACTCTTTTTGAAAAAGACAAAGACTATGTCATCCGCAATGGCGAAGTTATTATTGTTGACCAGTTCACCGGCCGTTTAATGCCCGGCCGCCGCTGGTCTGGCGGGCTGCACCAGGCCATTGAAGCAAAGGAGGGCGTGGCAGTCCAGCCGGAATCGGTTACTTTGGCCACGGTCACTTTTCAGAACTATTTCAGGATGTACAAAAAAATTGCGGGCATGACCGGAACAGCCGCCACTTCTGCTGAAGAATTTGATAAAGTCTACAAGCTGGAAGTAGCTGTTATCCCGACCAATAAAAAATTATCCAGGTGCGATTCGCCTGACCGGATCTATAAAACCGAATTGGGGAAGTTTAAAGCCGTTGTTGAAGAAATAGAGAAAAGGCACAAATTAGGCCAGCCTGTTTTGGTCGGCACCACTTCTATTCAAAAAAATGAATTGCTGGCCCGGATTCTTGAAAAAAAGACCGGCATTGCTTTTGAAGTTTTGAATGCCAAGAACCACGAAAGGGAAGGGCAGATCATCGCCCAGACAGGAAGACTAGGAGCCGTTACCATTGCCACCAATATGGCTGGCAGAGGCGTAGATATTATTTTGGGCGGCAATCCGCCTGATTCGCGGGAGGCGGAAAAGATCCGCGAACTCGGCGGCCTGCATATTATTGGAACAGAACGGCATGAAGCGAGGCGTATTGACAACCAGTTGCGAGGCCGTTCCGGCCGCCAGGGAGATCCGGGTTCTACTCAATTTTTTATTTCTTTAGATGATGATCTGATGAGGATCTTCGGGGACAATTTGAAATCCGTGATGGATAAATTCAATTTGCCCGAAGACATGCCCTTGGAAAATGGCATCATCAGCCGGAGCATTGAATCGGCCCAATCTAAGGTTGAAGGAATGAACTTTGATTCCCGCAAGCATCTTTTGGAATATGATGATGTTTTAAGTAAACACAGAGAAGTTTATTACCAGAAAAGAAAAGATCTTTTATCAAAGAGCCCGGAGCAGCTCAAGGCTTATATTCTTGAGATCCTAGAAAAAGCACAATTGTCTTTGGAGGAATACGCCAAGAAAGAAGAAAACATCGGTTTTGGCCAGATAAGACAAATGGAAAAAACAATTTGTCTAAGGATCTTTGACATGCTTTGGCTGGAGCATTTGGAAAATATGGAAAGTTTGAGAGATTCGGTCCGGTTGAGAGCGTACGGCCAGCGCGATCCTTTAGTTGAATACAAAAGCGAGGGACATCGGATGTTCCAGCAGCTTTTGGATACCATGGAAATAACCGCGGCGAATTCCATTTCAAAGGCGAATATCAGTCCCAGCGTGCAAGTCTTGCCGGCAGGAGCCCAAAGGCCAGAGTTGCCAAAAGGGAGCGTTAATGCTAAAATTTTTAATCAGAATTCATCAGGATTAAAACCCGGCCGCAACGATGTGTGTCCTTGCGGGAAAATAGATCCTCAAACGAAAAAAAGGATGAAGTACAAAAAGTGCTGCTATCCGAAATACGGGTAGAGGTTATTTCCATCATCAAAAAGGTTTAGATTAGATAATCAATTAATTCATAGTAGAAAACGATATCTAAGAAAAATATTGTTTGGAGCTTGCTTTTCATCATTATTTTAGCGGTCGTGGCCGGCTTTTTTTGTTTTCCAAAATATCTCAATCAAGGGATAGATTGGGCTAATAAAATAAGCGGATTAGGAATATATAAGGTTTCGGAAAAGGAATTCAGGATGGGATTGGACCTTAAAGGCGGAGTGCGCTTGGAATACCAGGCTGAATTAAAAGACATCAAAGTTGAGGACAGGAGCAGCGCGATGGAAGGATTGAAAGATGTCATTGAAAGAAGGATCAATAGTTTTGGCGTTGCCGAGCCTCAGATCATTGTTTCCGGAGGAAACCGTTTGATGGTTGAACTGCCGGGAGTGGAAAATATTGAGGATGCCAAAAAATGGATCGGCCAAACTCCTTGGCTGGAATTTTTGGAGGAAAGAAATGCGAGCGATACCGAGATGATGATTGCGAAAATAAAAGAAGTGCAAGCCGCTGGAAATGATTTTGAGAAGATTCAGCTTATTCCCGATTGGCAATTAGCCTTGGAAAATCCTTATTACAAAAAAACGGAGTTGAATAGCCGTTATTTTAAAAAAGCTGCTTTAAACTATAATCAAACCAGCAACGATCCGATCATTGAAATAGAATTTAAAGACGAAGGGGCTAAGCTTTTTGAGCAAATTACCGAGAGAAATATCGGAAAAACGCTTGCCATTATGTTGGACGGCCAGTCAATTATTGATGTGGGAGAAGGAGCGATTTATGCTCCGAAGATTGACGAAAAGATTAGTGGCGGAAAAGCTGTTATTACCGGCCAAAAAGACATAAAAGAGGCCAAAACGATTGTTTTAAGGCTTAATCAGGGAGCTCTGCCGGTGCAGATCGGCCAGCCGATCAGCGAAAGCAAAATAGGCCCGACCTTGGGAAAGGTTTCGCTGAACGATACTTTAAAGGCCGGATTATTAGGTTTTCTGATAATCATTATTTTTATGATTGCCTATTACCGCTTACCTGGCTTACTAGCTTCGCTGGCCTTGATTTTCTATGCCTTTTTACTGCTGGCCATTTTCAAATTAATTTCAGTGACATTAACATTGGCAGGTATCGGCGGAATTATTCTTTCTATCGGAATGGCCATTGACGCGAACATACTCATTTTTACCAGGATGAACGAAGAGTTGAAGCAGGGAAAAAGTTTTGAACAAAGCATAGAAGAAGGGTTTAACAGGGCTTGGCCGGCCATTCGCGACGGTAATGCCACAACGCTATTAGTGGGATTTATTTTATTGTTTTTAGGAACCAGTTTTGTTAAAGGGTTTGCGACCACTTTAAATATCGGAATTTTGCTTTCAATGTTCACGGCGATCGTTGTCACCAGGACATTTTTGAGGCTGTTCGTCGGGACCAAATTAGAAAAAATAACTTGGCTTTGGAGATAATCTTATGACAATTAACTTTCTTAAGTATAAAAATTTCTTTCTCGTTTTTTCTTCGCTTGTTATTATTACTTGCGCTGTTTTAATGGTTATTTGGCCTTTAAAACCGAGCATTGAATTTACCGGCGGCAGCGTTTTGGAAATAAAGTATCAAGATAACCGTCCGGCCAGCCAGGAAGTACAAGATAAAATAAAAGACTTGAATTTGGGCGATGTCGCTATCCAGCAAGTAGAAGACAAGGGTCTTATCTTAAGGATGCAGTCAACTTCCGAAGATATCCATCAAAAAGTCGTTGAAAAATTGAAAGAAACCGGCAATTTTGAAGAGCAAAGTTTTGAATCTATCGGGCCGGTTGTCGGCAAAGAGCTTTACCAAAAGACAGTTCTTTTGGTAATCGTTTCGCTAATTGCAATGCTTTTATATATTGCTTTTGCTTTCAGGAATGTTCCAGGGCCTGTCAGCCCTTGGATCTATGGGCTAGCTTCATTTTTAATACTTACTCATGATGTTGTAGTGCCTTTGGGAGTTTTTTCCGTACTCGGGAAATTTTATGGCATTCAAGTTACCATACCGATTATCACCGCCTTGTTGACCGTGGTCGGATACGCAATCAACAATGTTATCGTGGTTTATGATCGTACCAGAGAAAATCTTTTAAGGACAAGGAATATTAATTTTGCCGAGGTAGCCAATATTTCCATCAATCAAACTTTGAGCAGGCAAATAAACACCTCCTTGGCTGTATTGTTTCCATTATTCGCCATGTATTTTATAAGCGGGGTTGCTTTAAAATATTTTTCTTTGGCTTTGATCTTGGGAATAATTACCGGAACTTATTCTTCAATATTTTTAGCTACGCCTATGCTGGTAGCCTGGCTAAATTTTCGCGATGGCAAACAAAAAGCCAAGGGCAATAAAAAGCGGTAAAGATATCCACAGGTTCTTTATTGACAAAAATACTAAAAAGTAGTATAAAAGAAAGGTCATGAATAACGATTTTAAGAAATTTTCTTCAAAACTTTTAGAAGGCCTTCCTTTGCGCAACAAAGAAGTTGTTTTGCGCAGGTTTGGTTTGACCGAAAGCCAGAAGATGGAAACCTTAGAGGCTATCGGCAAAGACTATAAGATCACCCGTGAACGCGTCAGACAGATAGAAAACGACAGCTTGAAAAAGCTTAAAGAAAAAATTAAAACTCCAAAAATAGAGCCGGATTTTAAAGAGCTGGAATTGCACATTTCAGCCGTTTTAAAACAGTATGGCGATGTTAGAAAAGAAGACAAGCTCTTAGCTGATTTAACCGCAGAAAAAAACAAGAATTTTGCTTACTTTATTCTTTCTTTAAGCCCTTTGTTCCAAAGACTTGATGAGGGAGTCGGCTGCTATTCTGTTTGGACTTCCAATAAAGAAACCCTTAATTTGGCAAAATCCTTATGCCAAGCTTTTGAAGGAAAGTTTCAAGGATTGGGAAAAACTTTAACCGAACAGGAAGTTTTTGATATTTACGAAAAAGAGATAAAACTCCAATTTAATAGATCTCTTGCAAAAGAAGCGCTTTTTTCTTATCTGGAAACTTGCTGCCGCTTGGCGAAAACCGTTGACCAAAAATGGGGTTTGATCTCTTGGGCGGAAGTCAGCCCTAAAACCATAAAAGATAAAATAGGAATGGTTTTAACCCGCGAGAACAAGCCTTTGCATTTTCAAGATATTTCCCGCCTTATTGAGCAATTGAACGGCAAGCTGGAGAATGTCAGAAAGATGTCGCCGCATATCCAAACGGTTCATAATGAGCTGATCAAGAACAATAATTTTGTTTTGGTCGGCAGGGGAATGTACGCCCTTAAAGAATGGGGATACGAACCCGGCCAGGTTAAAGACATAATTTTGAAGGTCTTGAAAGACGCTTCGCAGCCTTTGGCCAAAGAGGAGATCATTCAGGCCGTGGCTAAACAAAGAGCCGTGAAAGAATCAACTGTTCTATCAAGCTTGAGAAACAAGAATCTTTTCGGTAAAGACGAATTCGGTAAATACCAGGTCCGCGAAGCCTAAAAAGGCATCATTTTTTTGCAATTTTAGCGTTCTTATGGGATTATTAAATTGTTATTTGCTAATCCCTTTTTTAAAATTTCTCAAAGAAATTTTCTAATCTTAATTTCAAAATTTCCAAAAGAAATTTTGCAATTGCCGGGCTGGAATCCAGCCTATCTCAAATGGCAGACCCAGAAACTCTAAAAATCATTTATCAATCTTTCGGGCTGATCGGCTCGTTTTTTTCGTTTTGCTGGGAAATTTTCAAGCTTTTTTGGTGGGTATTGCCGCCGATCATTTTGTTTGGGCCGCTAAAAGAATGGTACCTTAAATTCAAACAGTATAGGTGGGTCAGCAAGCAAAGTTTTATTTTATTGGAGCTGAAAATGCCCCGGCAGGAGTTGAAGCCTATTAAGGCGATGGAAAATGTTTTTTCCGCGCTTTGGGGCACTTACGACCCGCCTAACAAAAAACAAAAATGGTTTGAAGGAATGATCTTGCTTTATTTTACTCTAGAGATAACCAGTATTGAAGGCGTTCCCCATTTTTATATTCGTGCCGCCAAAGCCTTAAAAAAGACGATTGAATCGGCTATCTACTCGCAATTTCCGGCCGTTGAGATTACCGAGGTTCCTGATTATGTCAAAAATATTCCCTTGGGCCTGCCAAATAAAGATTGGGATATTT
This sequence comes from uncultured bacterium, assembly GCA_903839905.1. Taxonomy (GTDB): domain Bacteria; phylum Patescibacteriota; class Minisyncoccia; order Minisyncoccales; family JAQTVQ01; genus CAIMDX01. Next base: position 3,915 of record CAIMDX010000067.1, on the reverse strand, counting down.
GGGGGTGCGATCTTGTCCAGACGAAAAGCGATGCTTACCCGATAAAAACTTACCGCCAATTTTTTCAACAGAGCGAAGGCCTGAAAGAAGAAAAACAAATAGAGCCTCTAGCCGCTTTATTGGAAGGACTGGCCCGTTTTGAAAAAGGCGAACAGCTTTGGATACAGATAATGGCCAAGCCGATTACCGTGGTAGAAGATGATTATATCCAAAGAGGAAAAGACGAGATTAACAAATTGGTTGGCCGTCCGGAAAAGCCTAAAACAAAGACTTTGCTTAGTGAATTTATTGATTTGCTTTTTTTCAACATACCGCCTGGGGGAGTTAAGGCTGGAGAAAAACAGATTATTCCACCGGAAATGAAATTAACGCCAGGGGAAAGGGAGGTGGTCCAGACTATCGGTGAAAAAATTTCCAAACAGGCTTTTTCCACCAATATCAGACTTCTTTATGCGGCCAAAAGAGAGAATTTTTTCGGCGCTATGAAAGTAATTCCAATTGCTTTTTTCAATCAGTTTAATACGCAGCATCTGAACGGATTTAAGCCTTACAAAAAAACGATTACGAAAATCCAGGCTCCTAATTTTTTCACCGGTGCCAGGACTTATTTAAGGAAGAGGATCATGTACAGAAGATTCTGCTATAGGGAAAAGATAGGGGAAGCTGCTTTTGTTTTAAACATAGAAGAGCTAGCCACTATTTTTCATTTTCCGACCTTGGAATCTGTTTCCGAAGCTATCTTGCCAAGGATTGAAACTAAAAAAGGCAGTCCGCCCTTGGAATTGCCTGTTGAATAATGTTATTATAGCGGAAGAGATATCAGTTTAAGCCAATCAAAATGAAAGAAGAGATTAATTTTTTCGCTCAAACTAATTTTCGCAATCAGCTCAAAAAATTTGGCATTAAAACCGACGATCGCCGCCGCCATTTTTATGTAGTGGGAAAGACCGGTATGGGCAAAACAGAGATGATCAAAAATATGGCGATCCAGGATATCAGGAATGGCAAAGGCGTCGGGTTTGTGGATCCCCACGGAGAAGCCTCAATGGAACTTTTGGAATTTGTCCCGAAAGAACGCATCAAAGATGTCATTTATTTCAATCCGTCCGATCTGAATTGGCCGATATCTTTTAATATTATGGAAAATGTTTCTCTTGAATACCGCCATTTAGTGGCTGGCGGGTTGATGGGGGTTTTTAAAAAAATATGGCCTGATGTTTGGTCAGCCAGAATGGAATATATTTTAAATAATGCTATTTTAGCTTTGTTGGAAATCCCGGGATCAACTTTGCTTTCCATCAACCGCCTTTTTTCCGATGCGGATTGGAGACAGGAAGTGGTGGCTCAATTAAAAGATTCGGTGGTCAAGGCTTTTTGGGTTAAAGAATTCGCCCGTTATACCCAAAAATATGAGATTGAAGCTACGGCTGCCATTCAAAATAAAATAGGCCAATTTGTTTCCGCCCCGCTAATCAGAAATATTATCGGCCAGCCGAATTCTACGATTGATATGCGGAAAATAATGGACGAGAAAAAGATTTTGATATTAAACCTTTCCAAGGGATTAGTGGGAGAGGACAATTCCAGGCTTTTGGGCGCCCTTTTGATTACTAAATTGCAATTGGCCGCAATGTCGCGCGTAGATATTCCCGAAGAGCAAAGAAATGATTTTTATCTTTATGTTGATGAATTTCAGAATTTTGCCACGGATTCCTTTGTTAATGTTTTGTCCGAAGCCCGCAAATATCGCCTGGCTTTGATTCTAGCCAATCAATACATCGCCCAGCTTACGGAATCCAACAGTGGTGGCCATAATACGAAAGTCAGGGACGCGGTTTTTGGCAATGTGGGGACAATGGTTCTTTTCAGAGTGGGAGCCGAAGACGCAGAATTTTTAGAAAGGGAATTTTCTCCAGAGTTTGAAGCTCCAGACCTGGTCAACCTTTCCAAATACGATATTTATGTAAAGCTTATGATAAACGGTTCATCTTCCCGGCCTTTTTCCGCTCAAACTTTAAGGCCCGAACCGCGTCCAGTTCAATCTTTTAAAAATGATATCATTGATTTCTCCCGTAAAAATTACAGCAATGCGAAAAGAACAGTTGAAGAAGATATTGCCAATATCGCTGAAACTTCAATTGATAGCAAGGGCCAAGTCCAGCAAAAAGGACCAGTTGAAATTTTTGAAGATATTTGCCAGATTTGCGGCAAGAAAACCAGGATTACTTTCCGGCCAGACGGCAAAAGGCCGGTTTTTTGCCCTGCTTGCTTTAAAAGAATCGGAAAAGAGCGGCTGGAGGCGCAGCTGACCAGCCAGAAAAGAACTTTTAACGGCTTGGCGGGAATGTTTTTGGCCGAGGCTATGCAAGAAGAACCGGTTTTTTTCAATGGGAAGAAAAAAGAAGAAGATAATGAGGCCGGCGGCAAAGATTTGCCCAAGAAAAAGAAAAAAGAAGTGAGGCTCGGCGATCTGCGTTCGGTTTTAAAAGGGATCGCGGATAAGAACAAGGAAAAAGAGGAAGCCGTTTCCGATGAAATTATTTCAGAAGATAAGGCTGAGGAGCAGGAAGAATTGAGTTTGGGAAACTTAGATTTTGAAAAAAAAGAAAATGAAGGGATTGAGGCCGAAACAAGCGGGGACCAGCCCCTGAAAAGCAAAATTGAAAAAATAGATCCAGGGCAAATTATCAAATTTAATTAATTTTAAAAAACAAAAATATGCGCACGCTCAAACAAATAGATGTTCGGGATCAAAAAGTTTTAGTGCGTTGCGATTTCAATGTGCCTTTGGATGAAAGCGGCCAGATATCCGATAATTTCAGGATTTTGAAAACTTTACCAACGATAAAATATTTGATTGAAAAGAATGCCAAAATAATCTTGATTAGCCATCTCGGATCGCCCAAAGGCAAAGATCCAAGATGCAGCTTGAAGCCGATAGCGGCGGAGCTTTCCAGGCTGTTGGGCCAGGAAGTAAAATTTGTAAATGATTGCACGGGTTCGGAAGTAGAAAAAGCCGTTAAAAATATAGAGAAAAGACAGGTCATTCTTTTGGAAAATTTGAGGTTTTACAAAGAAGAAAAAGACAATAATCCGGAATTCGCCAAGAAATTAGCCGGGCTGGCAGATGTTTTCATTCAGGACGGTTTTGGCGTTTGCCACAGGGCGCACGCTTCAGTTGCGGGCGTTGCCGCTCTTTTGCCTTCAGCCGCGGGAATGCTGGTTGAAAGGGAAGTGGAAGTTTTAAATAAAATATTGCAAGATCCTTACCGGCCTTTAGTGGCGATCATCGGCGGAGACAAAATTTCCACGAAAATAAAAGTCATTAAAATATTTTTAGATAAAGCCGATCATCTGTTGGTGGGAGGGAAAATTGCCAATGCTATTTTAGCCATCAAGGGCATTTGCGTCAGAGAGCCTTTGCCCCAGGAAGCGGAAGAAGTTTTAAAAGAGGTAGAAGCTATAAATTTAACCGATTCAAAATTGCATTTGCCGATTGACGGAGTGATGTCTCTGGCCAATTTGGATGAAAAGTATTTAAGGACCGGAGCCGTTGGAACAGTGCGCAAAGAAGAGGAAATTTTTGATGTGGGTCCGGAAACAGTCGCCAATTTTAAAAATATTATCGCTTCCGCCAAAATGGTTATTTGGAATGGGCCTTTGGGCCAGTCCGAAATAAGCCCTTTTGAAAAAGCCAGTTTGGAAATTGCCAAAGCCATCAAACAAAGCGGCGCCTTTTCAGTGATTGGCGGAGGAGAAACAGTGGAATTTGTCTCCAAGGTCGGAATGCTTGACGATTTCAACCATGTTTCCACGGGCGGCGGCGCGATGCTTGATTTTCTTGCCGGAAAAACCTTGCCAGGCATTGAAGCTTTAAAATCAAAAAATTAAGAACAAATTTAAATTTCTAAAAAT
>CAIMDX010000066.1 GCA_903839905.1 uncultured bacterium | reverse complement strand
CCAAAACGAACGATTTGGTCATTGGGATTTAGGATTTGGTTGGGCCTTGGGATTTGGTCATTGGGGCTTTATAAACTAAAGAATTATTAACATTGCCGGTAAATTCATGAGAAGCTATAGTAATAAAATAAAATTAGCAGTTTCTATTCTATTTAGTGTCGTATTTTGTTTTGGTTTCGCGCATTCAGCGGTTGCTGCTGAGCTATATTTTGAGCCGCAGAATCAGACCGTTCGCCAAGACGAAAATTTTACGGTTGAGGTTTGGCTGGATACGCAGAATCAGGACATTAATGCCATTGAGGCTAATTTATTTTTCTCTCAAGGCAAAATGGAGTTGGTTGATATTTCCCGCGGCGGTTCCTTGCTGGATCTTTGGCTTTCGGAGCCGAATTTTTCCAACGAAACGGGGGAGATAAATTTCAGCGGAGGCATGCCCAAAGGCTTTCAAGGCAAGGGCAAATTATTGTCTTTGACTTTCCGCCCTGTTGCTTTAGGAGCCGATATAACCACTGCGCAGATTATTTTCCAAAACAGTTCAAAAGCATTGCTGAATAACGGATACGGGAGCGAAGCGTCTTTAAGCTTACAGACGGCCGATTTTGTAATAATGGCTGCGCCCAAAGGGTTGCCGGTAATCAATTCTAAAACCCATCCAAACCAGCTTATTTGGTATGCGGATAATGAACCGAATTTTTCTTGGGATGCCGTTCAAGGCGCTGACTATTCTTACCAATTAAGTAGTTCCGATAAAAAGATTATTGCTTCAGGAGAAAAGACAAGCGATGGTTCTGCCAAGACAGATTCGTTGGATTTTGACCTAAATAAAGAAGGCGATGGCGTGTTTTATTTTTCTTTGAGCCAAAGATTGCCTGGCCAGGAATGGTCCGAAGAAGCAACTCATTTCAGGGTTATGATAGACACGGCCTCTCCAGAGGAATTTTTACCGCAAATAGGAAAAGATGATTACATTTCCGAAGGCAAATATTTTATCAGTTTTGTAGCCAAAGATAAAACTTCAGGGATCAGCCGTTATGAGATAGCCGAAAGAGATAATTTGGGGATTTTTAATTTCATAGACGATTATTTTGGCAAACCGGCCTGGAAAGAGGCAGTCAGCCCATACTTATTAGCCAGGCAAGACCTGAAAACAAAAGTTTTGATAAAAGCCGTTGATAGGGCGGGGAATGAGAGGATTGCCAAGGTGATTGCGTCGAACAGTTTGGTTTATTGGCAGGCAGCGATTATTATATTGGTTATAGTCGTTTTGATTATAATGGCAGTTGCCGTAAGGAAATCGAGGAGAAGAAAATAGATTGAGTAATGTAAAAATTAAAAATCAAAATAGCTGAATTTAAGCTCCAAATCCCAATGACCAATGCCCAACCAAATCCCAACAACCAAAATCCCAAAACGAACGATTTGGTCATTGGGATTTGGGGCTTGGTTGGGCTTTGGGATTTGGTCATTGGGGCTTTATAAACTGTAATTAAAGGCGCGGCTTAAAAATTAACGAGCTGCCATGGTGAATAATAAGAACAATATAGGATTCAAGATTATATTTTTAATGGTTTTTGCCTTGTTTTTGGTTTGCCCAAAAACAGCATTTGCTTCCGGGGCATCATTATATCTGTCTCCTAACTCTGGAACTTTTTTCGTTGGGGCGACTTTTGATATTTCTATTTTCGTTAATACCGGATCCAAAGAGATCAATACAATTGAAGCCAATTTAAAATTTGATTCTAAAAAAGTACAAATCGTCAATCCGGCGGTGGGGAAATCATTTATCAGCGTTTGGGTGGCCCAGCCGAGCTATTCAAACACCAACGGAACAATCACTTTTCAGGGAGGAGTGCCGTCTCCCGGAATTAATACTTCTTCAGGCTTGGTTTCTACTATTACTTTCAGGGCAATTTCTCCCGGCCAAATTTCAATAGAGTTCCTAGACTCCTCAAAAGTGCTTTTGAATGACGGCAAGGGCACGAATATTTTAAATTCTATGCCAAAAGGAACTTACGAAATAACCGTGCCTCCGCCCGAGGGTCCGAAGATTTTTTCGCCTAGCCATTCTGATCAAAACAAATGGTATCAAAACAATAATCCCAGCTTTGGCTGGGAGATGGAGGCCGGAGTGGAAGAATTCAGTTATAGTTTGGACCATAGCCTTTACGGCGCACCAGACAATATTGGAGAAGGAAAAGAAACATCTATTTCTTACAATAGCCTTGAAGATGGAATCTGGTATTTCCATATCAAAGCCAGGCGAGGGAAAAATTGGGGAGGCATTAGCCATTATCTCGTACAAATTGATACCACCCCGCCAGCAGTCTTCACGCCTTCTGTTGATCCTGTCTTAAGGCAGCCGAATATAACGACCGATCAGCCAATTGTCACTTTTTTTACCACAGACGCTCTTTCCGGAGTAGCTTATTACCAAATAAAAATAGTTGATCTGTCTAAAACAGGAGAGGCTGGCACGGGATTTTTTGTTGAAGCGAACAGTCCTTATAAAATATCCAAGCTTTCTGCTGGAGAATACGAAATAGTTGTCAGGGCTTTTGACAATGCCGGCAACTGGCGCGATTCTTCTAAAAAAATAGAGGTGTCTGAATTCCAAAAAGCTTTTTACTCCACTCAAAAAGGATTATTTCTTTTTAATTTTTTCATACCTTGGCTGGCAATAATTATCGCCATTTTAATTTTAATATTGATTGTCATTTTTTTCAGCTGGTCTTATAGCCATTCTTATAAAAATCTAGAAGAGAAAAGAAGAAAACTAAGTAATTTGATAGAAAAATCTCAATCCGACAGAAAAGCCTTAGAAGAGAAGCTTGAAGAAAGCAATAAAATAAATAATCCGCTATGAACCAGAAAATAATTTTTTCAGCAATTTTATTCTTTTATCTCTTTGCCAGCAATTTTGTTTTTGCCGCGGAATTTCCGCCAGAGATAACAATCAGCCCGGAAAATTATTTTGCCGGGGAAGAAACTCTGTATTTGCAGGGCAGGGCCGAGCCCAATACTCAAATTACTGTTTTTTTGAAAGACAATAGCGGGAACGAAGCAAGAAAATGGCTGGTCCAAAGCAATGCCAGCGGAGAATGGAGCTTTATTTCTAGAGATTTGTTTAAGGCCGGACAGTATAGTCTTTCAGCGGGAGTTCAGAAAGAAAGCGGAATGGTTTTTTCAAAAGAGAAACCAATCAAAATTTCTTTAAGCGGAGTTTTTCTTTTCGGCTTAGGAATAAGCTTTAAAAATTTGATCTTTGCATTAACAGCAATATTGGTTTTTTCTTTTGCGATTTTTTGGACTTTTAGCCTTAAGCTGAAAAAAGCCAAAAGAAAAATTAAAAAAGAGGTGAAGGAGGCGCGCAGCATTTGCGGCATTGTTTTTGAGAATCTCCAGGAAAAGATCAAGCAAAGAATTGAGCTTATAGATAACCAGCCCGGTTTCACTCTGGAAGAAAAAAAAGCTTTTGACGATTTGAATAAATTTTTAAACGCCGCCCGATTTTCAATAGAAAAAGAAATAGAAGATGTGGAAAATTTAATTAAATAAAGCAACTATTTAAAAAATGAAAATTGCATCGTTGAATTTAATAAAAAAATCATTATTTTTCTTTTTATTTTCGTTTTTTTTCTTCGCGCCATCTGGCGGCGTTTTGGCCGATTCAGCCAGCCTTTATCTGTCTCCGGCCAGCGAAACTTACCAGCTGAACAGCACTTTTTCAGTTTTTGTTAAATTGAATAGCGCTGGCAATCCGGTCAACGCTGCCGAAGGGACGATAAGTTTTGATTCCAACCAGCTTTTCGTGGTCAGCGTGTCCAAGACCAGCTCTGTTTTCAGCTTATGGACCAACGAGCCGGTTTTTCCCAATTCTCAAGGCAGTATTTCTTTTGGAGGCGGCTCGCCTTCGGCTTTTAACGGTCAGGCCGGCACTATTATGAAAATAGTTTTCCAGGCAAAAAATCCCGGCCAGGCCAGAGTCAGCTTTTCTTCGGGAGCGGTTTTGGCTGCCGATGGCCGGGGTACTAATGTTTTGGGAGACATGGTTGGAGGAATTTATGATCTAAAATCTGATAATGCGATTATCCAGCCCGAGCCAGAAATAACAGAGCCGGAGACTCAAGCTGGAACGCCAGATGCGCCGGTTATAATTTCCAAGACCCATCCCGATAGCAGTAAGTGGTACAGCAATCCTAATCCCGAGTTTTCTTGGCAGATTCCAGTTGGCGTTACAGCCGTGAGGCTTTTGGTCGGGAGTAATGCTTCAGCCGCGCCGAATGTTCTTTATGACCAGCCGATTTCGGAAAAAAAGATAGAAAATTTTGAAGACGGCATTTGGTATTTCAGCGCCCAATTTAAAAATGATGCCGGCTGGGGCAAGATAGCTCATTTTAAATTTCAAATAGACTTGAAGCCGCCCGAGAAGTTTGAAGTGACGGTTAAAGAAGGAGGGAAAACGGCAAATGTCCAGCCGACTCTAGTTTTTGATGCAACGGATCAAATGTCCGGCATTGATCATTACGAAATAAGAGTTGACCAGCAGTCTTCTATCTCAACAAAAGAGAAAGAATTTAAATTGCCGCCTCAATCTTCCGGCAAGCATATAATAGAAAATAAAGCTTTTGACCAAGCGGGGAATTATGCTTTAGCAACAGCTGAAGTGGAGATCACTTCGCTGGAAGCGCCTGTTATCATTGAATATCCTAAAGAATTGTATCCGGGTACGCCTCTTTTAATAAAAGGTTTAGCGCCTTCGTGGTCTAAGGTTAAGATCCATTTACAGAATGAAAAAATAGGAGAAACAATCGGAGAAACTAAAGCGGGAGAGGATGGGGTATGGTCTTATATAGATTTTTCCATTAAAGAAAGCGGAACTTATCGCATTTTTGCGCATGCGGAAGATGAGGCTGGAGGGAAAAGCTTGCCGTCGGCCAAAGTTACTGTTTTGGCAACCCGTCCGGTTTTTATTAGGATAGGAGATTTGTCCGTTACTTGTTTTGCCATGCTGATCCTTTTAGCTATTTTAATTATCATTGCTCTCTTCTTCATAATCTTTACTTGGAGAAGAAGAAAAGAAAAAGTCAGGAAAGAAATCTCCCAAGCAGAAGAAGCTTTGAGAAAAGCGTTTAAGGCTTTGAGGGAAGAAGCCGAAGAACAAATAGCCCGGCTAGACGGCAAAAAAGGCCTTAGCAAGAGCGAGCAAATAGTTTACGACAATCTAACAGAAGCCTTAAAAATTTCCGAAAGCTACATCAGCGAAGAGCTCAAAGACATAAAAAGGGAACTGAAATAAGAAATGCAACCTGGAAAGGGCTTAACCCTTTCTAAGGCAGTAGGAGGGGCAGTAGGGGTCTAACCCCTCCATTGACTAGGGTCCAGACCAAAAAAATTATAAATATATCAAAATTGGCATAGTTTTATCCTGAACAGGACATCCCGTACTAATTTTGTTCTTTCTTCCTTGGCGGTACGCTCGTTCGCGTGCCGTTCCAAAGATTTTAACCGTTTTTCTAGAGAATACATCAATAGCAAAATTTATACGGGATCGTTGGTTTTCTATCTATATTTTTGAGGCTAAACAACAAAAAACTGTCCTTTCTTTTCCAAGAAAGGACAGTTTTAGTTGGTCGGGGCGCTGGGAGTTGAACCCAGGTCACAAGACCCCCAGCCTTGCATAATGGCCGTTATACTACGCCCCGCGGTTACAAATTACAGTATAATGAATAAATATGAATAATGGAAGACTTAACAAACAATAATTTAAAATGTAAAAATCAAAATTGCTAAATTTAAGCCCCAAATCCCAATGACCAATGCCCAACAAAATCCCAATGACCAAAATTCCAAAACGAACGATTTGGTCATTGGGATTTAGGATTTGGTTGGGCCTTGGGATTTGGTCATTGGGGTTTTATCGACTATTTTCCATTTTACATTAAAAAAATGACCGCGGAACTATCCGCGGCAATTTTATTTTATGGGCTTATCAGAAATTTATTTGGCTAAAGTTTTGATGCACTTGGTGCAGATGAAAACTCTTTGGCCGGCAAATTCTTTAAAGCTGGGATGTTTTACATCCGCTGGAATGGCAGCCCATTGAAGGTTGGGTTTTTTTCTGAATTTTGGAGAAGGGTTGTATTTGCTTCGCAGCTTATTGAGCTTTCTCTCCATGTGCGAAGTTTTTTCGCAGATTAAACAATGTTTTTCCATACCACGATATCTTATACCATTATAAATATTTTTTCAAGAGCGATATTCCTCTTTTTTAGATAGTATGATAAGTAAGTAGCTATGGATACAATAATACTCGCTATTATAAGTTTAATAATTTTGCTATTTTCCATAATTTTGCACGAGATCGCCCACGGTACGGTTGCTTATATGTTGGGCGATCCGACTGCCAAACTTGCCGGCCGGCTGACTTTAAATCCTTTAAAACATCTAGATCCAATAGGGTCTGTGTTGTTGCCGTTAGTTCTTTTTCTTTCCACACAAGGGGCGATGGTTTTCGGATGGGCGAAACCGGTCCCAATCAATCCTTTCAATCTTACAGATAAGCGCTGGGGAGAGCTTAAAGTAGGGATTGCCGGAGTCGCTGTTAATTTTTTTATCGCGATTGCTTTTAGCGTTTTGGCCAGGTTTTTTTATGTATCAGACAGTTTTTTTGCTATTGTTTCTTTCGCTGCCGTCCTTAATTTTGCTCTGGGAATATTTAATTTACTGCCGATTCCTCCCTTGGACGGGTCGCATGTTCTTTTCAGTTTCCTGGGGGAAAAGCTTTCTGACTTTAAAATTTTTATGCAGCAGTACGGCATCTTTATTTTATTCTTTTTGATCTTCTGGGGCGTGAATTGGATTTTTGACATAAGTTCTCAGCTTTTTTACTTGATTTCCGGCCGCTAAATCATTTGACATTTCTAAGTTTATTTGATAATTTATATTAGTTGAGCTCTTGGAGCTCGACCTAATTTGTAATTAGTTGAGCGCCGAGCGCTTAATTATTTTTATTGCGTTATTATAAAAATTATCCCGTTACGCGGGATCCCGCGCAGCGGGAGAAATTAGAAATTAAGACATAATGCCTACAATCCACCAATTAGTTAAAAAAGGAAGAAAATCCCAGAAAGCGAAAAGCAAATCGCCGGCTTTGACATTTGCTTTTAATCCGATCAAAAATACTCCGAAAGAATACGACTCTCCTTTCAAAAAAGGCGTTTGCGTCAAGGTATTCACCACCACTCCGAAAAAGCCGAATTCAGCTTTGCGCAAAGTAGCCAGAGTCCGTTTGTCCAACGGAATGGAAGTAACTGCTTATATTCCGGGAGTCGGACATAACTTACAAGAGCACTCCATTGTAATGATTAGAGGCGGCAAGGTAAAAGATCTTCCAGGCGTTAGATACCATATAGTAAGAGGAGTTTTGGATGCCGCAGGAGTAGTGGGTAGGAAAAAACAAAGAAGCTGTTACGGAGCGAAAAAAACCAAAGCTGCGAAATAATTCTTGCTATCAAAAAATCTAAAATTGAAAATTCAAAACGAACGAAAATTAAAATCTAAAATTATTTAAAAATCATTAATCAATATGGCGAGCAGTAAAACTAAAAAAATAGAAATTCAGCCGGATCCTCTTTATAGCGATGTCATGGTTGCCAAATTTATCAATCAGATTTTAAGGCAGGGCAAAAAAACCGTAGCGCAAAAAATTGTCTACGGCTCTTTTGATATAATCAAAGAAAATACAAAAAGAGATCCGTTGGAAGTTTTCAGAACTGCCATTCAAAATGTTTCTCCTCTTTTGGAAGTCAAGCCGAAAAGAGTGGGAGGAGCCACTTATCAAGTG
>CAIMDX010000065.1 GCA_903839905.1 uncultured bacterium | reverse complement strand
TGGCGCGGATTTTGCCCATTTTTGGCCTCAAAAAAGTCTGCAGTCTAGAATGCAGACTGAATGCAGAGTAAATGCAGACTTTTTAACCTTGTTTTTGGCAGAATCCGGCCGTTCGGATTGGCAGCCGGCAGACCTGCCCAAAGGCACAGGCTTTGATTTACCAACAGCAAGGCGTTGTTTTGCCAAGATATGACCACAAACCTGTGCATTACCGCCAAAACAACGCCGTGGAATAGGGCTCAAGCCTTGGCCTTACCGCTTGGGAATCGGGCTTAAAAACTTGTCATTTATAGAATGCCAACTCAATGCCATCTAAATGACAAGTTTTTAACCGCACAACGCACACCTTTACCCCCCATCTTTTCGGCTAAAATGCGTTGTGCCACGCCCGATTCCCAAGCCGGCTGCCGGTCTGTGAGCGAAGCCTTGGGTTGGTACTCCAAAACAGGGCGAAGTGAGCTTAGTCGGGGGCAGATTTAGCTGTTTTTTACTAGACATTTTTGCTAAAATAGGTTCGAGCTTCGTTGTAGAGATTCACCACAGAACAACGATTAGGAATTTTGTCTTTATTTTGAACGGCGGCGGCTAACGCCGCCCATTGCGTTTGGGGCAATCCGCTGATTTTTTTGGCGGACAAATACAGGTTCGAGCCGAAGATTTTTTTGGCGAATGATTTTTTGGCGATTAAATTCTCATTTAAGGATATTTTACCCACATTTTGAGCGTCTTTTAGCCATTCTCTCAATGGTTCGAGCCAATTATTTTGTCCTTGCTCAATATCGCTGATTTTCTCCTCCAAGGTCTTTTTCCGGCTCATAAACACCGCCCTCCTCTCCAAATACTCCGGCCTCTCAATATCTTGATCTATGTAAGTATCAATTACTCGTTTGAGCTTAATCTTTAATTCTGCAAGCTCTGTCCGTGTTTCTTGAATAAGGCCAGCCGAAGATTGGGCAAGGTTTAGCTCGTCATTATCTGCCATTTTGTTTAATTCTTTTGCCCAATCTTCGGGCAAAGAAAATTTTTGCATTTCCTCGGATAGCTGACGATTAAGCGCCTCCTCCCTGATATATGGCTGGCAACATTTAACAGTTTTAGATTTCTTGGAGCAACGGTAATATGTATGGCCTTTCTGCGATTCACAAGTTACCATCATCCCGCACTCTCCGCATTGGAAAAGTCCGCATAATGTTTTCGGCTCAATTTTGGTTCTCTGCGGCTTGCTTCTCTCTTCTAAAACCGCCTGCACTTTATCAAAAAGTTTCTTTGTAATAATTGGCTGGTGTTTTCCCTCGTGCAGTTCGCCGCCATAGTAAAAATATCCGTAATAAAAAGGATTGGATAAAAGGCGCGAAATTTGGTCTTTCTTTAAAGGATTACCACCTTCGCTCTGCCAGCGTCTGCTTGGGTCGGTTTTGATTCCGTTTTTGGCAAGGAATAAAGATATATCCTCCAAGCGCGATTCATTTTGAGCGTAAAGCCCAAACGCCTGTTTTATTATCTTTGCCTGTTTCCTGTCCAAGACGATAGTCTTTGTTCTTTTATCGTTCATATATCCCAGCGGAGATTGGCCGGGATAAATTCCTTGCCGTGCCTTTTCTCTCAATCCTCGGCTGGTGTTTTGGCTTAAATCCAAAATATACTGATTAGCCATTCCAAACTCCACGCTCATCATTAAAACATTGTCTGTGGGTAAATAGCTTTTGTCGTGAGCTTGGATGTGCTTAATTATGCCTCTTTGCAAAAACCAGCTGATCTGGCCGCCATCAATCGGATTGCGAGCCAAACGGTCAAGCTTCCAGCAGATTATGCCTTGTGCTTCTCCCTTCTCTATCCGCGAGATCATATCGGTAAAGATCGGGCGACCCGGAATTTTGGCTGATTGTTTTTCAATGAAAGTTTCTTTTATGTTCAAACATTCGCGTTTAGCACAAGACCGCAACTCTGAAAGTTGCGCGGCAATAGATAAAACCTGCATATCCTCGGTATCTGTGGATTTCCGGCAATAAAGAAAGTAGCTAAGCATAGTATATGCTAACTATAGTATGTAGAACTAAAGTTAGCAAGCGATATACTATAGTTATCAATTATGAAAAAGGAAGTTTTAATAAAATTTGGACAAAAAGTCCGCAGTGAACGGAAGGAATTAGATTTGTCCCAAGAGGAACTGGCCACACGAGCCGGCGTTCACAGAACATATATTGGCATGATCGAACGAGCCGAGAAAAATATAACACTAGAAAATATCGAAAAAATCGCGAAAGCTCTCAAAATTAATATTTCGGATTTTTTTAATTAATAGACAATGAATAGAAAACAAATAATTGAGTTAATACAAGAACTGGTTGATAAAAAATCTAGCTTTGAAAATAGCACTATTGAGCTTGAAAAGAACCTCTCTTCTTTAAGCTTAGAAGATATAAAGAGCAGTTTAATGCAATGCGGGGTAATACCAGAATCATTTAACCATGATTCAACCGAAGAAAAACTATATTCGAAATATACTGATATTCTTTTAGCAAAAGCATTTAATTCTTTGGGAATTAAATCGACGGTTGTGAAGCAAAGGGCGGATTCAGCTGACGTAGAAGGATTAACTGCGGAATATTCAATTGTGGCCGATGCAAAAGCATTTCGGTTGAGTAGGACGGCGAAGAATCAGAAAGATTTTAAGGTAGAAGCATTAAATAAATGGAAAAAGAAAAAAGATTTTTCATGCCTTGTTTGTCCGCTATATCAATATCCAAGGAATTCAAGCCAAATTTATCGGCAAGCCATTGATAGGAATGTTGTATTATTAGCTTATGTTCACCTCGTATATTTGTTGGCTCAACAAGACCCAAATAAAAAAAGCTATAAAGAATTATGGAATGTCGGGAAGAAATTAAAGGGGGCTAAAAATGCTGGCGCGTATTGGACGGCAGTTGATAAGGTTATATCAAAGATCGTCAATCAGCCTTTATCTGATTTAAAAACATTCAAAGAACGAGAACTAAAGGCTCTGGAAATAACTGCAAATTACGAAAAAGAATGCCTTGATAATAAGATAAAAACAATCAAAAAAATGGCTCACGAAGAAGCAATAAACGAACTCATAAAAATATCTAAGTTAGAGAATAAGATAGCTCAAATTAAGAAGATGATTGATCAAAATAAGTGAGCCTGATTTTGGATCTTATTTTTTAGGAAAACGCATTTCGCAATGCGTTTTTTTGATATTTCACAATAAGTTTGATCTAGTTCGAAGCCAATATATTTACGATTCAAATTTTTTGCAGCCACAGCCGTAGAGCCGGATCCAAGGAATGGATCTAATATAACTTGATTTTCTCTTGTTACTAATTTGATCAAGTATTCCAATAAAGC
>CAIMDX010000064.1 GCA_903839905.1 uncultured bacterium | reverse complement strand
TCAGCCCTTTTTTCTTCAACTGCCCGATGTGATAAATAACGGTTTGCGGGTTTTCAATGCCAAGCTCCCGGCCAATTTCGCGGTAAGACATCTTAGAAAGGTCTTTTTTTTCAGCTAGCTTGATTATTTTTTGTTGGTTTGCGTTCATAATTTTATTTTTTATTGGTTTATAATCCTATTTTACCAAAAACTCCTTTTACCTGTCAATAGTTTTCTTTACACCATTGACAGAATAAACAGCCATTGTCTTTTCCCAACAAAAAACCGGCAAGAGCCGGCTTTTAAAAACTCAATTAACCATACCTTTCCGATAGGCATGGTTCTTCCCAAATTAAAAATCTTCGCCTATCAGCAGGCGGGCCAGCCTTAATTCTTCCCAAGACACATCTTCGCCTAAAAGTTCTTTGGCGTAGGAAAGCGGATATTTTCCGTCATCATCTCTGCTTCCGGCGATCATCCTTTGCATTCCCAAATAACGGCGGCGGTCTTCTTTTTCCACCATATATGAAATATCCGGCATCTGTCCCTGGTCTTTCAATTTTTCCAAATGGGCGAGAATTGTTCCAATGGCCATTCCCCTGGTTTTAGCAATTTCTTCCAAGGACATTTTTTTCTCCGCCAATTCCTTGGTTTGCTGGTAAGTTGAAATTTTCTTTTTAGTTTGTAATTTCGCCGGCAGTTTTTCTTTTGACCCTTCTTTCTTTGGATTTTTTTTCATCAGCGCACGAATCTCCTCCGCGTGCTTTTCCGATTCTTTTTTCAGCCCTTGATCAAATTCCAAAACTTCGTCGCTGACTTTTAGAGCGATTTCGTTGAAGCCAACCAAAGATAATCCTTCCAGCGACCGCACACGCGAAAGCGCCACATAGCCCATTCCCCGCTCAAAAGACTGCGAAAGATCTATCTTGGCCGCGTCCAAGCTCATTCCTTGGCTCTTGTGGACCGTAATAGCCCACGCCAAGCGCAAAGGATATTGGCTGATCTCCGCTTTTATCTTTCCGTTTTCTTCTATCATCCAATTGGCAATAGCCACATCAATCGCCCGTCCCGTCCGGGTGCGCACGCAAATATTTTCCGCATCAAGCGATTCTATCACTCCTAAAGTGCCGTTGGAATATCCTTCTTCAAAATTATTTTTTACGAACATTACCCGCGCGCCAATCTTTAAACGCAAAACATCCGGAGCCAAACATCCCCTTTTGATAATTTCAATCAAATTGTCTCCGCCGCGCGCTTCCATTTTGTAGCGAAATTCTTGACCGGGAATTTTAGCCAGCTCTTGCGCGTTTTCAATATCAACATCAACATTATGCGAATAAAGCTTGGTCGGCTCTATTTTCCCGTTTATAGCTTTGCCGATGCGCGATTCTAAATATGCGCGTTCGCGGCTGCCCGCGGAATTGCTTCTAATTGCGCTTAAAACCGCCAAAAACAGATCGTCGTTTTGGCGGTGCTGTTCGTCCAAATAACAAATTTTAAGGTCCAAGTTCTGCCAAGATCGCGCGCGATAAGCGAATTGTTTTTGCGGCTCTCCGGCGCGCGCCACCGGCGGCAATTGGAAAAAATCTCCGCAAAGCACAACTTGGACGCCCCCGAAAGGAAGATCGCTGTCTTTGAAAGAGCGGAGCAATCGATCAAGCAAATCCAGCTGGAAATGATGAAGCATTGAAACTTCATCAATGATCAAAACGCTCATTTTGCGATAACGGCTTTTTAAATAATTGCGTTCTTTCAGCCCTTCAATTTCAACTTCGCTTAGCGAATTTTTAATGCCCATGCCGCTCCAAGCGTGGATGGTCATTCCGCCCAAATGCGTGGCCGCGATGCCGGTTGAGGCGGTAACCGCGGCGTAAATCTCGTTTTTACGCAAAAAATCTATGTAGCTGTTTAATAAATATGTTTTGCCGCTGCCTGCCGCTCCGGTAATAAAGGCATTGTGGCCGGCTTTCAAAATTTCCAGCGCTTCTTTTTGTGTCATAGATACATTGTAACTGCCATCAACCCCCAACGCAAATTTATTTAATTGCAATAAAAAACGGCTGGTTAAATAACCGCCGTTTTCGGGAATGCTTATGCCCCCAAGAGCAGTAAGAATCCAAAGAGAAAAACGAAATACGAAATAATAATATACTTCGCAGTCTTTCCATGGCCCTCATCGCAATATTTGCAGCTATGGGAAGAACATCTTAATTGGGTCAATAGACACCCCGTCAGAAAGATGAGTGATATTAATCCATAAGAAACCATTAATGTTGCTAACATTGATTTTTTCCGTTTTGCCCCAAATTTAATTTGAAGCAAAATCGGATATTAACTAAGGATTAGAACTTTTTTATGTTCTCAACCTTTAATCCTAAGTGCTTCAAATATGATATTTCATATTTTATTTAAAAGAATACAAACATACTAAAACATTATTGTATTTTTGTCAAGCATTTTTCAAACGAAAATCCTAACAAAAAACCGCCCCTTTGCAGGGACGGCTTCTCATAAGCTTTTAAGCTCTTGATTGTTAGACTTTTTTCACATCCGTAGCGCTGCGGCCTTTTTCACCGTCAACGATTTCGAAAGTGACAGAGTCACCGACTTTCAAGTCTTCAAATGTTACTCCTTGCAAATTTTTGAAATGAAAGAAAATATCTTTCGCTTCGCCTTCGCAAGCAATAAATCCGAATCCTCTATCTGTCATGGTTTTGATTGTACCTGTCATAGTTTTGCTTCTACTTTAACTTTTTTTATTTGTTTAAAAACCCGACCCCGTCTTTTAACCTTATAATAGAGTATATACTCCTTTTCCCAAAAAAATACTAGATGCTAGCCATTTTTCTGACTTTCCAGTCTTTTGGCCCGGATGCGATCAACCTCTATTAAAATCTTTTTTCTTAATCTTACAATCTTTGGCGTTATTTCCAGATACTCGTCCTCGTTCATTATTTCCATACCTTTTTCCAAAGTAAGATTAACTCTGGGCATAAGAATGATCGCTTCGTCCGCGCCTTTGGATCTTACATGGGTAAGTACTTTTCCTTTGGTCGGATTTACCAGCAGATCATTTCCCCTGGCAACATTTCCAATTACCATGCCTTCATAAATTTCTTCACTGGGGCCGATATATAAAGTGCCTCTTTCCTGAAGCCCGCCCAAAGCGTAAGTCAAAGCTTTGCCTGTGGCCATTGAGACCATTGAGCCGACAGAATGATGCTCTATCTCGCCGATATGCGGGCGGAATCCGATAAATTGGCTGCAAATTATTCCTTCGCCGCGCGTATCAACTATAAATTCTCCGCGATAGCCCAAAAATCCGCGGGTCGGTATTTCAAAAACAAGCTTGGTGTGGTTTTCTTCTGTTTTGATATCCATGGCCAAGCCTTTTCTTCTCGCCATCTTTTCAATTACTCCTCCCATCATTTCGGTTGGAACATCCACAGTCACTTCTTCAAAAGGTTCAAGCCTTTTCCCGTCTTTTTCTTTAAAAACAACTTGCGGTTGGGAGATCTGCATCTCGTAGCCTTCGCGCCTCATATTTTCCAGCAAGATTGCCAAGTGCAGTTCGCCGCGGCCGAAAACTTTAAAATCTTCATTGGAAGAAAAGTCTATTCTTAATCCCACATTTATTTCCAGCTCTTTTGCCAACCTGTCTTTTATCTGGCGCGAAGTGAAAAATTTTCCGTCCCTGCCCGATAGCGGCGAACCGTTCACAAAAATATTCAAAGAAATGGTCGGCTCGTCAACGGTGATAGCGGTCAAGATTTCCTCTGCCGGATCAACGCAAACCGTCTGGCCAATATCAATATCGGTT
This sequence comes from uncultured bacterium, assembly GCA_903839905.1. Classification (GTDB taxonomy): domain Bacteria; phylum Patescibacteriota; class Minisyncoccia; order Minisyncoccales; family JAQTVQ01; genus CAIMDX01. The sequence goes on along the minus strand of CAIMDX010000064.1, from coordinate 1,656 downwards.
AAACCGGCAAGCATTACGATATCTCCAGCTTGCGCTTCGTTTACTTCCTGTCTTTCCAATCCGCGGAAGCTAAATATTTTAATTACTTTTCCGGGCTTGGCATCCGGAGATCCTTGAGTTTTGACGAACACATTGGCCTCCGGCTTAATAGTGCCTTGATAAATTCTGCCGATGGCTAGCCTCCCCAAAAAATCGTCATAACCCAAATTGAACGGCTGAAATTTAAACGGTTTTTTATTAAGCTCTTCCGAAGATGCAACCGGCACTTTTTTTAAAATGGTTTCAAGCAATGGAACAAGATCGTTTGACTCATCGGTTAAATTCAATTTAGCGATGCCGTTTTTGGCAATAGTATAAACAACAGCAAAGTCAATCTGTTCGTCGCTGGCTCCCAAATCCATAAACAAAGAAAAGATCTCATCCTGCACCCAATCAGGCCTGGCCGCCGGCTTATCTATTTTATTGATAACCACGATTGGCTTCAAGCCAAGCTGTAGAGCTTTCTTTAGCACGAATCTGGTTTGCGGCATCGGCCCGTCTTGGGCATCCACCAGCAAAAGTACGGAATCAATGGAGCGCAAAACTCGCTCAACTTCCGAACTGAAATCGGCATGTCCGGGAGTGTCCACTAAATTTATTTTTGTGTCTTTATAAAAAATTGAAGCGTTTTTGGAATAAATAGTAATGCCGCGCTCTCTTTCCAGATCGTTCATATCCATGCTTACGCCGTCTCCTCCTACGCCGGCTTGGCGCAACAAAGAGTCGGTCAAGCTGGTCTTGCCGTGGTCTACATGAGCGATAATGGCGATGTTCCGAATTTCCATAAAATGCGAGAGTGCTGAATGAAACAAAAAAACGCCAATGGCGAATTTTTATTCTTCCAGCAATAAAATTAGCACTATAAGTATCCTGCTTTTATTAGTTATTGTCAAGGATTTTTTTGACAAAAAGAATAAATTATATTATATTCTAGGACATAAGATACCGCTTTAAAGTCGAGGTATCTGCATAAATTAATTTTTGCGCAGATTCTCTTCTAGGGGATATCTGCGTTTTTTTAAAAAATGAAAACATTTGAAAAAAGATCAACAATAGATCTCTCTGGATTTGGCGGCGGCTATGAAGAGACATGCCAAATCTTGTTGGCAATCGGAAAAAAATGGATTGAAAACAAACCGTTTTCAATCTGGGAAGGAAAGGGGTCTCTGAAAAAAAAGTATCTTGATGGAAAAGATGGATTAAGGCCAACCCTTTTTAAAGAATTAGAAAGGGCGATAGACAGTAATAATATAACGGGTACTCAAGCGGATGTAGTTATGTGCCATTTATGGTACATCCATAAACATGGACGGGCCAAATGGCTCAAAGACGCAAAAAAACACCGCGAACCATCTGATTTTTTTGAATGGCCCCAAGAAGGATCAAAATTATTGAAAAAATAATTTTGACCCAAACAAAAAATCCTCGAGCAAAAGCTTGAGGATTTTTTAATTTCCGACCTTAATGGTTCCAAGCCTGAGATTGAAACCCTTAAAAAATGCCACTTTTGTTATTGAGCCAAATTAAATCTTTGCTTCCGGTTCTCTCTTCTTTTTTTTCAAAGCAAAAAATGAAATGGCTGCTAAAATTACCGCTCCTATAATGATCCACATCATA
>CAIMDX010000063.1 GCA_903839905.1 uncultured bacterium | reverse complement strand
TATTTGAACCGCTGGAGGCAGGACGGGCTTTTGACATTGCGCAAAATCTTTTTGCGCACCGCCGGATCGGTCAAAAACAAAGGCAACTCAACGAGGGTCAAATTGTTTTCCACCAGCGCGATCAAAGAATTGCGCATAATATCGGCCATCCTCTCGCCCCAAGCGTCCGCCCATATCTTTTTGAACGCTTCCACCAATTGCGCCGCCAACCGTTCCGGCGGAATGCCTTTGATCGGCTCAAGCGGATTGAAGCTGGCCGTATTCTCAAGATCGGTCGGATCGATCAAAACGATGTCATTCTTGAAATCCTTTTGCGTCCAAAAATACAGCCAGCCCTTGATGTCCTCGATCAGATCGCCGTGCGGATCGATCACGCCGAAGCCTTCGCCTTGGATTATGTCCTGAATGATGAGCGATTCAAGAAATTTTGACTTGCCTGAACCGGACGCACCCACCGCGTAAAAGTGGGTACTCCGGTATTTCGTATCAATGCCCTTGATGTTGCCCACCAATCCCGAAGCTATATTCAACGGCCCATTCACCCATCCTAACCCCATCCTTCCTTTTTCCACCGGAAACCGCCATAAGGGATATTCCAAATACGCCGCTTTCCCTTCCGGTGAAAGCGGCGCAATCTCTTTTTTAAACATACTTTTCAAAAACGCCTTGAGAGCCGTCAAGGCTCGGCGGTTCCGTTGTTCATTCATAGCTTTAAGCGAGATTGAGGAAACCTCTTGATTTGCGATCTACTTTTGAGAAATCAAAACCCACGGCATCGGCGATGTTCTCCGATCCGAAAACTACGCAATGATGCACGGTTCCGGCGAACGCGCTCAACTCCTGCCTATCGAATAAATCCATATTGTCCAGCGTAACCCGTCGCTTGGTGATCTTGTCGTAAAGCATTATCAAAAGATAAACCGGATAAACCATAATCACGAGAGCACCGGGCAAATCGCTCATAAACTGCATGAACTTGCTGGGTCGTTGGGTAAGATACCAGGCGATGAGCAGTTGCTTGCCGTACTCTTGGGCGCAAACATTGACGACATAGCCGTCAAAATACTTGCTCTTAATGATCAAGAACAGCTTGCCATCACCTTTTAATCTTCTTAACAACGACGGGAAAACCACTTCTTGAGCGACCGAAAGCGTGGGCGGTTCCAGCTCGTCCAGCCGGGCTTCGATCATCTTGTAAAAGTCCTGCTGGCGGCCTTGCGCGCCCTCTATCAAAACGCTCCATTGCTCAACGATTTCGGTTTCTTTCAATTTTGCCATTTTTTTAAAATTACAATACAACAAAAAACGCCCTCGGCCTTTATTCGAGCAAGTAGCGCAAGCTTTCGCTTTTTGCCGATCTCCAAATTGGCGTCAAAATGTTTTCGGGATTTTCCAAACCGTACGACTTCGCGCAAGCAAACCAAAATATGTCGCTGCCGGTTTGGCTGCCATCCGCCTTTCTGGCGATCTGGCGCAAATTTTCTTTCCGCTCCTCGGTCAAAGCCACGGTCAGCACCCGGAAATTGGAAATATCCAATTTCTTCTTTTGCCCGCCTTCGGCCCGCCAATTCCAATATGCCCGTAATTTGTTGAGCATCCGCTCAAGCGTCATCGTTGAGCGGTCGGCTTCTAAAAAGAAATGCAACAAATCGCCCTTATCCTCAATTGTGAAAAACGCGTCCGGGGCGATCGGCAACCGCTCCCCCTCGAAATACACGCCATCGATCACGCCCGGCTCGCGCCAAGCATAAAGTTTTGACTGGCTATTATTTTTCAAAGCCAGCTCAATGATCGTTTTAAAATCGGAGATCATCAAAGAATGCGACATAAAAGAAACGCCCGCGTCTTTGGGCTGTTTTGCGGGCGCGGGCTGGTTTTTGCCTTCGGCAACCAGCGCGGCCCCTTTCTTGGCCAAACTGTAAATCAAATGGGCCGCCGGATGGAATGATCCGAACTGGCTGGCCGGACGCTCCACATAGCCGCCGTGGTATAAAAGCTGGAGGCGCGAGCGAACGCTTCTGTCTTTAAATTCCGGGTGCAGCGCGATAATGTGCTTGCTGTCCAAAAAGCGGTTTTCAGCCAGATCGTTTAAAATCGCCAGATCAATTTCCCCGATCCGAAATGATTTCGGCGTTTGGCTTCTCTCAAATTTTCTAAACTTATGTTTTGGCATTTTTAATAATTTCGCTTATTGTAAAAAGGCGCGTTTTCATTTATTCTACAAAAATTTTTGTCTTAATGATATATCCATTTATACCTTCCCGATTGCAAATGAACGATCAAAGATTTTACTTTCAAAAGTTTAAAACGGGAATATGTCTTTTCCCAATTGAAAACGCGCCCCTTTAGAACAAAAACCGCCAGAGACGGTTTGAGCGCGTTTAACTTTTCAATTGAGTTCAGCCGGATTGAGCAATGATCAATTTCAATCCCGACCGTATAACCGCCCTTTTGGGCGAATACATCAATCCGGCCTTTTCTATCCCGCCAGACTTCTTTTTCGGTCCGAGAATAATAGCCGAGATCATAAAAATACCGCTTGATTAAAGCTTGGATTTTCGAGTGATCCGCTGTTTTGATTTTTAATAAATCTTCAACTAAAAAATCCACTTCAATATGATATTTAAAACTCCGTAAATTTTACGGAGTTATACTCTTTTTTTCCAAAAAATAATTTTTATCAATTCGAATTTTATCTATACTGCCCTTGTTTATCCACCCAATAAATTCAGATGGTTTCATTGGTTTTCCTGCAAAGCGATAAGTCCAAAGAATATAACATTGTTTTCGTGTGCGTGTTAATGCTACTAAGAATCTGAAAATTTCCATTTCCTTTATGTGATCCGGGTCCCTAGGAATGTCGCCATTATGCAATCCAACAATAAATACAAATTGAGCAGAAAGACCTTTGGCACCCTCATAAGAAGTTAGTTTTATAGTTGGCTGTCCTTGCGGAACTTGATTTGTAACAATTTCTTCTGGCTTTACCCAATTATTAGCTTCCAAAAGCAGAGTATCCCTGTAGCTTTCTTCTATTTCTCCGAATAAAGGCTTTTGATATTTAACTGCTTTTTCCAGCGCGCCTTGAGAGAAATTGGGATTATCGGCTTCTATGGCAATACGCCACCCCACATTAGACTTCGAGTCTTCTTTAAGGTAGGGCAACGCCATTGAACGCGTTATTGCGGAAGATTCTTTCCCGCCTTCATGGTAATCAATTATAAATCCTTCATCTCGCAGGTATTTGGCAATTTGTGATAAATATTGTTTTGGTCCAACTACTAAAACCGTAGGAAAATTTTCCTGATTTGACTCGATTATGTATTCCCGCGGAATTTTTTTAATTATATCGGCTATAATTTTCCCGAAATAATTTGTTTTAAGTTGTTGAGCTGAAATTTCCAGCACCTTAATTCTTGGATGCGCTAAACTGTCTTGCTCCCTATAAGGTTCAAAATATCTGTACGGCTTATCTATGCGGCCTGGCAAAAGTTTTTTATATTGCGCAACCCTTACTACGTCAGCAAAGGAATCCACGATAACCTTGGGACATCGAAGGCAAAAGGGCAATTCACAATTCTCATATTCATCGTCTCGATACAAACCGCGAATAAATTCATAACTAGAGCCACGAAGTTGGCTATAAAGAGCCTGGTCATCGTCTCCAGCAACAGCAATAGAATTATTTTTGCTTAAAAGATTCAGCAAACTCACTTCAAGCCGGTTGAAATCTTGATATTCATCAACCAAGATGAGTCTATATTTTGGAATTTTAACGCGCCCACAAAAATAAGCAGAATAAACTCTGAAAATTGAATCATCAAATCCAACAGTATCATAATAATTAGAACGCGATAGATAAAATTCAGATTGTGCGTCTTCTATGGTACTGCGCATATTTCCCACAAATTGAGGGGCAGTCTTCCCATATAAAATTTCCCAATCCTTTTTTATTAAAGTTGGTAAATAGGGAAATATCTTAAATGTTTCTGACAAACCCGTCCGCAGATGAGGATTTTCATGCAATAATTTTACGCAATAACCATGAAATGTAAAAACTTGAGCAAAGCGAGAAAGTTTTTCACATAGTTCGTCCTTTAAATTATTTATAAAAGTCAAAACCAGCTGATCCCTTTCTCCATCGTCATTTTTTTCGAGTAATTTTTTGAATAATGTTGTTTTTCCAGCTCCGGGACCCGCCAATATTACTTTTTTGGGACGATCCGAATTAACAATTTTTTCAATTGCAGATTCAAGCTCCTCCTTTAATTTATTCGAGTTAGTTTCGGGCATAATCGTTCGTTATTCCGAGTTTCAGTGATTTTGAATTTTATTTTTTCCTAAAATATTTTAACTATATTTATTCCTCAACAATTTTTATCTCCTCTGGTGTAAGGCCATAAAGTTGATAAACCATTTGGTTAATTTGGTTTTCGTATTCTTTGACTTCTTGTTTTTTTGTGGGATTTTCCAAATAATCGCCGATTTTGGTGATTGCCAAAATTTTATCAACAATTTCAATGAATGGTTTTTGATCTTTATCGCTAATTTTTATGACTGGCACTTTTTCCAATGCAAATTTTTTCCATTGGATTGTTGCCATCCCCGAACTGTTACAAATCAAACTAAAATAGAAAAGACAGAGTTTTGAGTTGAGAAAAGCAAGAAGATATTTCAACGATTTTCCAACCAAGAAAAATGCTCCGGCAAGCAAATAATCCTCTTTATCTGAATATGCAAACTTGTTTTCGTTTGTTAACTCAATCCAAATAATTTTTTCTTTCGCAAAATCACTCATAAAAGCACAATCTCTTAAATTATATACTGTTGCTCCTTTGTCCTGGCGGTCTTTAAGTTGTTGGCTATATTTATCTAAATGACTTTTAATCGAAGCCAATTTGTTTATATCAATAGCCTTTATAATTTCATTATTTGCAGATCGGTAGCCATTGTGTGTGACTATGAGATACAAACCAGAATCGACAAAATAAAATCGTTTAATATCTCTGCCCCGTATTATTGGTTTAATTATTTTTTCAGCTTTTGAATCTTTTTTAATCAATACATCTTTCGTTGTTTCATTTATAATAAAAGCGTCGTTATATCCAGTTAATAATCCTCGATTAATTCTAATATCCCAATCCTTTAATGGTGTTCCGAGCCGCTCAATTTTATTTTTCAGACCGATTATCTCTGTGTTTTCTATTGTCCACTCGCTATCCTGTAGCCCGCTTTGTGGAAAAGAAATTTTATTTGGCTCATCAATGCTATCCGAATAATTAAAATTGCCATTATCATACTTTTGCTTAATAGATATAAAAATTAAGGTATTGGTTATCGCATCAAAAATATGCTGATCTCCAAAATTAATAATGCTTTTAATGGTGGTATTCGTATTTAGGTAATTTCTAAGAAAAACTCCATATCTTGCTCGCAAAAATTTATTTGAAGTAATAAATGTTAGTGTTCCTGAATTTTTAAGCAATCCAACCCCTCTCTCATAAAAATAAGTATAAAGATCTGACACGGAATTAAAAATCTCATATTCTTTCTGCAACGCGGGTTTATAATCAATCTCCTCTTGTCTTACATATGGAGGGTTCGCGATAATTACATCAAAACCACCATTTTCTTTAAATACTTCGGAAAAATGCAATTTCCAAAGGAAAAAAGGCTTGATATTCGTTTTTTTTAATTCCTGTATTTTTTCAAGTTGAATTTTTTTGTTTTGCTCTTCAAGTGTTGCTTCTATTAAATCCCATTCTAAATCATCTATCCGTTTTTTTAGATTTTCCTTTAATGTTTTGTTGGTTTCTTCAAAAAACTTTTTATGCAGTTTTTCCAATTCATCGCGGATTTGTGTCGAACCGGCAGAGCTGGTAAATAAATCTTTTTGGTTGGCACTATTTTCGCTGATGCGTTTTTTGCTTTTGAGAACCACACTCAGTCTGTTTTCTAAATTCATAATTTCAATAGGCTTCTTTATGTCGTTTCTATGCATCCATTCCGGGTGTTTTACATAAAATTTTAGCAATTCACTTTGCATCTTAATAATCTTCTGATTTTCTTGGTTTAGATTATCAGCGTAAATTATCGGGGCTTGAAGTAATTTTTCGTTGAAAAGCTTTATGCCTTCATATTCTTCCAGCAGGCTGTTGCCCTGCATTATTTTATAATCCAAGTTGGGCAAGGGCTTAATTTGCTTAATATCGTCTTCGTCCACAATCAGCGACAGCCACAGACGCAATTTGGCGATCTCCACCGCGCCCGGATCAATATCAACGCCATACAAGGAATTTTGGATGCAGTCGCGCTTGAAATTATAGACTGTGCGGGTTTCGCCTTTGAGATAGCTTGAAAGCGCTTCGCGAGCTTTGACGATTTCGTTCATCATCCCCACCGGAAACGCGCCGGAACCAATGGCCGGATCGCAAACTTTTATTGAAGCTAATTTTTCATCAATCGCGGCGGCGTTTCGTCGGATGCTTTCCGGCAGTTTGTAATAATGGGCATCAGTTTCTTTACCTTTATTTTCAACCAATAATTCGTTTTCGCCCGCCTTTTCGCCATCCTTAATCAATGTTTCCAAATCATCGTTTGAAATCTTGCCTTCTGATTCGCTGGCTAAATAATTTATCAAACTTTGCTGGCACATATAATGCACGATTTCGCGCGGTGTATAATAAGTACCTTTTGATTTACGGTCTTTTACTTCAAGCAAGTTTTCAAAAACCTTGCCCAGCATTTCCGGATCAATGGCCACCTCTTTTTCCAGCGGCTCGTCTTCCTTGACCGTAAAATTATAACGGTCAAAAATATCTAAAATTCCGCTTCCAATATCTCCAGTCTTCAAATCCTTTGCATCGTTTGAAAATAATTCATTCGGTAAGTTGATTGCCGTATTCACCCAATCATAATTATTGATGGGATCGAAAAGACCACCATTTAAAAATGGGATTTTGCAAATGAAACGGCTGTAATAATTGTCGTCTCTTTCTTTCGCCAGCGCTTCATAAAAAAGCGGTTCCAAGTAATCGTTAAAATAATTTTCACTTTTTCCAGCGGCTTTATTAAACAAATTTCGCAAGAATTTTTTGTCGCCATCACCCCAGTTTTTTCCCATCGACACGCCAAACCAGCCTTTTTTTTGCAAAAAATACAAAAAAATAATTTGTCCGAGCAATTTCTTTGAAAAATCCGTTATATCTACCGATTTTTCCTCAAAATCATTTCTTATCCTTTCATCTTTGACAACAATATCGTCAAGGAATTCTTTCGTTTTAAGGAACAAATCGCGATACTTTTCAAAAAATTCTTTTGTTACTAACTCAATATTAAAAGCTTCCTCAATATCTTTAAGGGAGGGATTGCGATTATCGTTTTCAACGATTGGTGCCAAACGGCTTTGCGCCGTATGACTGTTTTCATTCGCGCCCACCAAAAAAGACCAGCGTCTTGCCGGAGTAAATTCCTGTTTGATTTTTACCTTGCCAGTTTTACCTTCTTCAAATTTATAATCCATTTTCACTAAGGAAAAACGCCAATCATTCAAATCGGGGGCGACAAAAGCGACCAGCGCACCGTCTTTTTGTTTTCCGCCCCGGCTTCCGTTCAAATACCAAGCGATAAAATTCCTTTGGGCGGTTCTTGCTCGCTCAAGCGAAACTTCTTTTTTTAAATTGACGATAAGAATATCAATTTCATTTTCCCCGTCCGAATATTTCCCGATTCTTTCAAACGAGCTTATGAATTTATCATAGGCATCGGGTATAATATTGCCACGATAAACAAAAGGCGCGGCTTCGTAGAAATTAAGAAGCTCTTTGGCGAACCTAACAAACCTTTGCTTATCAAAGGAGTTTTCAAATGTTTCTTTTACCAAAATTTGCGCCTGTTTTTTCTCCATATCTTCAATTTGCTAAATATTCCGATAAAATTACTTCCCTTTTCCCCGAATTGCGTCCGCAAGTTTGGGCAAAATGCCCCTCAAGCAGCATATTTGAGATATTGGCTTCAAGGATAGCAAGTATCTTTAATGGGCTAATTTCTTTTTTGATTTCCTGGGCAAGAGCTTGAAGCGCGGTTTTGGTGGTTTGCTTTGGGAAACCGCCTCCCTCAAGCTGGGCAACAACTTTTTTTAAATACAAATCTTGATCTTCGGTAAATTGGCGGCGGTCTTTCATTGTCGCTTTGATAATTTGAAGAATTTTGGTCGCGCTGTCGCGGCCGCCCCTCATTTTTGCTTCCGGCAATTCTTCGGTGGTTGCGTAAACAAACGCATTTTTATTTTTATCAATCAGGCTATAAAAATTATTGCCCAATTTCTGCTGTTTTTCATTTTGATCAGCTTCAAGAATTTTGGCCGCCGACATAAAATCCAATTCCTGGGCATCGCCGTTATTATTCGCAATAAAGAATTTCTGCAATTTACCGCGCCGGAAATAAGTTATCAAATGATCGCCGTGATTCGCATCGGTGCGGGCGGTTCTCGCTTTCTTGGGCATCTTTTTGATTTTTTCAAAAATATCCGGCTCTTTATCGCGCAAATTTTTGATCGCGTGCAGATATTTCAGTTCGCTTTCCTCTCCCTCATCTTCTCCGGTAATGAATTTTTCCGAAGTTAAGCGATTAAATAGCTCGTGCGATCCTATGGGTTCATTTTCCGTCAGCAATTGCGCATCGCCGCCCAACAACGAAAGGAAGGCGTTAATCTTGGCTTCGGCGGCTTCCCGAAGCTTTATTTGATCATTAGCTTGTTTTGTTGGGAAAAAATTGAAAGTGTAAATTTTATCGAATTTCGTATCAACGCGATTAATACGGCCAACTCTCTGCATCATACGGGTTGGATTCCACGGTATGTCATAATTAATAACAACATTTGAACGATGAAGATTAACGCCCTCGGCCAATATCTCGGTACAAACAAGAATCCGATAATCGTCTTTTGGAATCCTAACTTTGGCGTCAAAATTTTCAATCACTTGCTCGCGAACAAGCTGGCTTGAGGAACCGGTAAAGCAAAGCACTTGATTCGGAAATTTAATTCCAATATTTTTTGATAAATATTCCGCTGTTTCCTTGGATTCCGTGAAAATAATAAGTTTATTTTTTCTAAGAATTGGATCTTCGGTTAATTTATCGATAAATGCTAATAATTTAGGATCACGATTAATACTCGACCACATTGAGCGAATTTCCTTCAAAATATCCAAATCATTTTGCAAATCGGGTTTTAGCTTATCGTCAAAATCTTTACTGGGAAGTTTTTCCGCCTTGCCTTCCCCAATTAAATTTTGAATCGCTTCGTCGTTGTCGTTGTCTAAATATTCAAAAATTTTGTTTATGTATTTTTTACTGACATAAACATTCCCATTTTCGAATTCAGCTAAAAACGATTCATAAGAATTGATGAATCTATCAATAGAATTTTTAAAAGCGTAGAAACTGCTTTCAAGCCGCTTGATAAGTAATATTTTCATAAACTTTCCCATATTTTTCTGCGCTAATTTGTCCGCATGAGAAAGTTCACCCGTATAGTGCAACAACGGCATATAACGGGCATATTTGAATTTTTTGGCGATAAGTTCAATCGTCCTTATGAAAACAACATCCTCGTTGTCGTTGAGTTCATAAAAAACCGGTTCGGGCTTCGCAACCTCTGGAAATTTAAGTTTTTGAGACGCTAAGTCTTCAGCGAAATATTTATTAATTTCAGTCCGAGTCCTGCGAACCATTAAATATTTCAAAACTTTTTCTCTTATTTCCTTGGCGTTTTCTCTGACTGTTTCGATATAAGCATCGTAATCGTTCTGGCGATCTAAATTCTTTAATTTCCGATCCAAGCCGGAAAAGAATTGCTCCAAATCGGGAAGTCCGGGAATTGTACTCTTGCGAGCTGGTTGAAATAGCTTAATTTGGCTCAAAATATCTTTTGGAGAATTGTTATAAGGAGTAGCGGTGACTAATATCACTTTTTTGCCGCGGCAAATTTCCGCCAGCTTCTCGTAGGTAGCGTTGTTTTCAGTTCTAAAACGATGCGCCTCATCTACGAAAACATGGCGATATTGCTCAACACCATCTTTGATGATTTTGTCCAACTCGCCGATTGATCTAAATGTTGCCGGAATATTAAAATCCCTAAAAACTTTTTTCCATGATCCAGGATTCGTTTCATCAATAAGCACGGGCGGCGCGATAACCAATATCCTGCCGTCATTCACGATTTGACCGGCAAGCATTGCCGAAATATAGGTTTTGCCAAGCCCGACCACATCAGATATAAACACTCCGCCATATTCATCGAGTATCTTTTTTGTGTTTAAAACTGCCTGCTCTTGATATTCCAACTTTAGAAATTCGTTTGGCAAGTATTTGAAAAACAACTCATCATGCTGATTCAAATCATCCTTAAAATACTCATAAAGAAATTTTAAATAAAGCTCGTAAGGCGTGATCTTATCATTGAGCCAGGTTTTTGCCTTGATAGTTTCAACATATTTTTGGCTAACATCAACCGCGTCTTTCCAAAGATCGTTAAACTTCTCCAAAGCAAATTCATAATCGGAACGATTTTTAAGTTCAACATTGAATTCTAAATTATCAATCAATCCTGCCTGCGTAAAATTGCTTGACCCGGTAATAACCCGGCCCGTGTCCCTATCTCCTTCAGAAAAAGTCATAATATAAACCTTTGCGTGAATCTTTTCCGATGGATAAGCGCGAATTTCAAGCC
>CAIMDX010000062.1 GCA_903839905.1 uncultured bacterium | reverse complement strand
CCAATCTAAAAGCGGTGTAAGTATAGAAGCCGATTCCGAAAGTTATGCCCGAAGCTAGGAAAGGCCACCAATTTTTTTTGCGCATTCCCAAAAATAAAAAATAAAAGCTGAAGCTTAAGACAAGGGGCAGCATAATAGCCCGGAAATTGATGCGCGAAAAATTTATGTGCCAAAAAGAAGCGGCGACAAAAAAAGCGGCCAGCAAAGCGAGGGATTTTTTTCGGAATAATTCCCAAGCCAGCAAGAAAGTTCCTAAAACCGTTAAAATTCCGATAATCGCCGGTACGAGGCGGAAAGAGAACATTGAAACGCCGAAAGCTTTGAAAGAAAAGGAATCCAGGAGCATTATCAGGCCTTCGCGGCCTTGGTTTTCCGGATAGAATATTTTTCCCGGCTCGGAAATCGCTTGCGTTCCGTTCAGCGCTTCATCGGGCCAAAGCCCTGGCGGGATTGAGCCAAGCTGCCAAAGTCTGGTAAAAGCGGCCAAAGCCATTATCGCAAATAACAGAAGAAAAAAAGTTCTATTTTGCATATTCATTTTTATAGGCCATGTTAATAGCCGCAATTTTCATTAATAATCATTATTGATTGCATTTTAACTTTAATTTTAGCCTGGAGCAACGAGGGTATTTCCCCATAATTAGCAGTCTTGACATCAGAGTGCTAAGATTTTATGATTGAACCAAAGATTATGTTATCCGACCGCCAAGAACAAATTTTGAATTTGCTGATTCAGGAATATATAGGCTCGGCCGAGCCGGTCAGTTCGCAATCCTTGGAACAAAAATATAAATTCGGAGTTTGTCCGGCTACCATCAGGATTGAAATGCAAAAATTGACCAATGATGGTTACCTCGGCCAGCCGCATACTTCCGCCGGCCGCGTTCCGACTGACAAAGGTTATCGTTTTTTTGTGGACCAGCTGTTGCGGGAAAAACCTTTTGAAGAAGACGAAAAAGATTTTTTGAATTTTTGGGAAGAGCTTGAAAAAGAGATAGAAGATTCTTTAAGGTTCACCCGCTTAATGACCAAGAAAATAGCCCAAGAGACTTCCAGTCTGGCCAGCGCTTATTTCCCGGAAGAAGATATAGCGGTCAAAGAGGGCTGGAGTGGAATTTTTAAAGAGCCCGAATTTGAAAACCTTGAATGTCTGGAACGATTCGCCCGGACGGCCGATGGAATTGAAGAAAGAATAGGGGAGCTTGATAAGTCCAAGGAGATGCAGGTTTTTATCGGCGAAGAGAATCTTTTGCCTCAAGCCGGGGATTTCAGTTTGATTGTTTCAAAAATTTCTTTGCCCGATAACAGAGTAGGGTTTATGGCAATCTTGGGCCCGAAAAGAATGGCTTATGAAAAAAATATAAATTTGATAAATTCTTTCAAAAGATTTTTGGAGGATTTTTAAAAAGATTATGGCTGAAGAAACAAACAAAGAAGAAGAAAAAATAGAAAGCGAGATAGAAGAAAACGGTTCTTCTGTTGAGGATCTGCAAAAAGAATTGCAGGAATGTCTCAAACAGAAAGACGAATATCTGGCTGGCTGGCAGAGGGCGCGGGCGGATTTTTTGAATTATAAAAAAGAAGAAGCCGAACATGTTTCCAATCTGTTAAATTATTCCAGCGAAAATTTTATTTTCGGGCTATTGCCGATTTTAGACAGCTTTGCCATGGCGGAAAAAATTCTGTCTGACGAAGCTAAAAAAGACAGCAATATCCAGGGAATGCTCCAAATCAAAAACCAGCTGTTGGATTTTTTGAAGAAGCAGGATATGGAAGAAATAAAATCTCTGGGCGAAGAATTCAATCCTAATTTTCATGAAGCGGTTGAAGAGGTGGAAACTGAATCGGAAGAGCCGGGCACCGTGATTGAAGAAATACAAAAAGGCTATACTTTGCAAGGCCGCGTAATCAGGCCGGCAAGAGTAAAAGTTGCCAAGTAGCCGGTTAAAAATTAGTTAAAATTAAGCAGGGTCATGCCCTGCTTTTTATTGGCCGGAGCGTATTCAGCGTTTCATGTTGGTTGACAGAATATATAAAAAGTATTATAATATTAAATATGACGATTAAAGAATTTGGCTCAAAATTAAAGCTGATTTTTATTCCTGTCTATGCAAATAATTTCCGTCCGAAATTTTTGGACAGCAATTTTTTAATATATTATTTGGCGATTTTGCTTATTATTAAATTTGCGTTTTTGCCGGTTTTTGCCTGCTTCTATCAGAGTTCGCTTTTTGCTTCCATAACCAAAGAAGCTTTGGTTAGCCTTACCAACCAAGAAAGAAAGTCTTTAGGGTTAGGAGAGCTTCAATCTAATTTGTTGCTTGACCAAGCCGCTATGCTTAAGGCTCAAGATATGCTGAATTTTGATTATTTCAGCCATAACAGTCCCGAAGGAAAAACTCCCTGGTATTGGATAAAGCTTACCGGATACAATTACCAAAAGGCCGGAGAGAATTTGGCGATCGGTTTTGTTGACGGAGAAGAAGTGATGCAGGCATGGGAAGATTCTCCCAGCCATTTGGCTAACTTGATCAACCCCGGATATAAGGAAATAGGGATAGGGGTGGCCAGGGGAGATTTTCAAGGCCAGCAAATTACGGTTGTTGTCCAAATGTTTGGAAGTAAATTTTTGACCAAGCCTGTTGCCGCGGTTAAAACAACGGCCGCCGCTACCAAACAAACAGTACCAGCTAAAAAGGAGATAGCAGTTGTCTCAAGTCCAGCAACAACAAGCCAGAATTTGAGTACCAGCAGCCAAAAAGAAGTACAATTAACGCAAAGCCCAACATCTTCGTCTGGTAATTTTGTTTTATCTTCTTCGGCCGAGCCGGCAGTTGAAGGAGCTCAAAGCCAAACATCAACCGCTCCATTGGTTCAAGCTCAAAACATTGAGCCGAATTGGACAATGGGATTGATGAAATTTTTAACCTTTGATTATTCCAGGATCATTGAAAAAATAAATTTCTTTTCATTGATCATCGTTATGATTGGAATGATGCTTAATATTTTCATCAAGATCAGAATCCAGCACAAAGACCTGGTGCTCAAAGGATCTTTCTTTATAATGGTTTTCGGGATATTGCTGTTTTTTGACAAGATAATCATCTTGCGTTTTATTCCCCATTATTTAATTGTTGGGTAAGATTTTATTATATGATCAAACAATTTTTTGGATTTGATAAGCGTTATATTAAATTTTTCGTGATTTTCTATCTGATTGCGATTTTTGCTTGGAATTGGAGCAATCTTTCTTGGGCGATCAATTCCCAATTTTTGACCAATGCCGCTGAAAGTTTTTTTGTTGAAAGCGGAAAGATTTTTACCCCTGAAAAAAATATCGTTGAAGAAAAAACCACCAATACTCAATTGGCAAATAGCACCGATACGGTAGTTGTTTCTTCAGATGGAAAAGAAATTCCTCAGAAGGAAGATAGCTTAGTTATTGAGAAAATAGGGATGGAAGCTCCTTTAATAATTAGTCCTAGCAATAGCGTGGAGGATGTGGAAGCTTCTTTAAAAAAAGGAGTAATGATTTATCCTAACTCCAGCCTGCCATCGGAGAAAGGAATGACTATAATTTTAGGGCATACGGCTCCGGTGAATTGGCCGCGCGTAAATTATTACGGTATTTTCAACCGTTTGGATGAGGTGAAGAAAGGAGACCAGCTCTTGATCTATTTTCAAGGCCGCCAATATATCTATACCGTAACAAGGCAATTTTTAGTCAAACCTGGAGATGAATTGGTTCCATCATTGACAAATTATGAAAATGTGTTATTCTTGAGTACATGCTGGCCTCCGAATATCGGCGACCACAGAATTATCATTGAGGCGGTTCGATAGTGATCTTTTGGCCATTGAGGTGCCTAAAAGATCATTATTGAATTTAGTCCATTCGTAATGATAATTTTCGAACTTTTGTAAGTTATTTTAAATAAAGTCGAAAAAAGGAAAGCATTTATAATATTGCGGCGATGCATAAAAAGCAAAAACCGTAATGTAAAAAAATGGCTGAAGAAAAAAACAAAGGTCTATTGAAGGGAATCGTAGTGGTTGTGTTGTTGGTTGTAGCAGTCTGGTTTATCTTCTCAATACAGAAGAGCCCAAACATCACCTTGGATTCCATAAAGAAAACGGTGGTTGAAGGAGTGGATGAAGGAATGAGAAGAGTTATCCAGGATAAGGAAAACCCCTTAGACATGGAAGTAAACAATTTAACGGTTAAGAAAGATGAAACCGTTGAAGGAAAACAAACCGTTAATGGCGACCAAGATGTCAAAGGCAGCCAGACCATCGAAAAAAATTCGATTGTCAATGGAGACCAAACTGTTAAAGGTAACCAGAATGTTGAAAAAGACCAGACTGTTACAGGGAATGTAACGGTTAAAGGCAACGAAACAGTGGAAGGAGACCAAACAGTTAACGGTAATCAAACCGTAAAAGGAGACCAGACGATCGAAGGAGATTCGACCGTCAATGGCGATCAGACTATTAAAGGTGACCAATTCATAAATGGTGACCAAACAATAGGAGGTTGTCAAAAACATGGTTCCTGCGGCGTTTCTACTGTCTCTGTTCCTGCTCCCGTCTACCATGCTCCTGCTGTTATCTCTGCTCCTGTTTATACTGCTCCTTCCTGTACGAGCACTTGCTCTACAGAAGGGCAATCTCGTTGTACTCCTGGTTGTTTAACCGGAGATCAACGCGATGTTTGCGTCCGATCAGGCAATTGCTTGATCTGGCAAAGGCAGGATTGCACTGGCGGCCAGTACTGCGATAGCGGTACTTGCCGGACAAGAGCAGCGGTTGTAGTGGTCACCGATAGAAGATGTTACAACGGTGATGTCTGGACCTATACTAATGGGAACAGGCAAAATCTTTCAGAAGATTGTGGCGATAGTCACTATATCTCTGGACAGGTTTATCGTTGTTCCGGTGATCGCAAAGAGTACCAAGAGCGGGTGGAAACGAGGTGCGTTGAACCTGTCGTAGGACAAGCTCAATGTACATCTGAGACATTCTGGCTCTTATCTCAATATTGTAGCAATGGTTGCTATAACAACGAATGCCGGCAAGTAGAAGTATCAACTCAAGTTGTTGTTACTCCAGCTTGCACGAGTGGTTGCTGCAGCGGAAATTGTGGCCAATCGACGGTCGTTGTTAATAATAATATAATTATTAACAATCAAACCCAAACCGCGTCACCGACACCGACAGAGCAAACTGGTTATATGCCACCGCCCAAGGACGAAGTGTCCCATGGCTGTACTGGTTGTATCGCAGGTCCGGATCCTAATCCGACCGTGACCAGTTTTGGAACAGGATATATTCCTGCTCCATCTACTAATGGGACAGGCTATCTGCCTGCTCCATCGTCCGGAACAACCGGAATAATGCCTGCTCCATCGAGCAGCTGCACGACCGGGACTTGTGGTCCTGGCCCAGATCCTCTTTAGACTAAAAAAGGCGCACTAAAAGCGCCTTTTTTGTTGCATAAAAATAAAATAGCAAAATGCAGTATCTTTGTATATATTACCTCATTGCCTTGACAAAAATTAGCAAATGATGTACAGTTTAGGTAATAAAAATAATTAACAGAAAACATAATAAAAATAAAAAGCGCAACTAGGTTCAATCTTAGCTAAGCTAATAATTTTATGAATAGCCAAATAAAACAAATTATGAAGAAGATTGGAGCCGTTTTGTTCGCCTTTGCGATGATTGGCCAATTTTTTGTTGCTGATGTCGCCTTAGCCGGCGCTTCGCCAGTTTTTAATAACGATCCGGCCGATAAGCCTTTGTTAAGATTGAAAAATATCACCAAGGGAGACACTACCTGGCAGAAAACAATCAATGCCAGCGCAGGGGATCAGATTGCTTTTGATGTTTACTACCATAATACTGTTGATGGAACAGTTGCCCCGAATACAAAAATTAGAATTGATTTGGAGAAGAACGCCAATTCTAAGATGGACTTTAGGGCTTATTTGGTCGCTGACAATACGACTTATATTACAGATGCCGCTTATATTAATATTGACTGTGATGGTTTATTGCTGAACTTTGATAACACCGCCAAATGGTATCCTAACCAACAAACAAGCTATACTGTTATTTCCACTACTTTTCCTTACGATCATAGTGTTTTAGCCAACGTCGGATCTATTTCCGGTGGCTGGAGCTATCAAGGAAATATTATTTTTCAAGGCACTATTTCTGGGAACAGCCAAGCTAAATTCAATGACGATGTAAATGATAAGGATACATTGAGAGTTAAAAATTTAACTCGCGGCGATACCACTTGGCAAAATTCTATTACTGCTAACCCGGGAGACAAGATTGGTTTTGATATCTATTATCACAACACCGGAGCTTGCTCTATAGCAAAAAATACCAAGGCTAAATTGAATTTTCCGACCACCAATCAAAATCAGATCAGCGTTACCGGTTATTTGTCGGCTGATAATGCCGCCACTGTATATAAGAGCGTCAGCGTCAATGTCAACGGAGGATCTTTGTCTTCACTGACCTTTGACGATATTGCTTTATGGTATCCGCGCCAAACAACTGTTTCTCAAAATGTTAATACGACCAAGAGCTACTCTTCTATAGAAGCTTTAATCGGCAATGTTGTGGGCACTTGCGAGGAACAGGGCCATATGGTTTTTGAAGCTACTTTGTCCGGTACTGTCGGTAGCCCGAATCTGACCATTGCCAAAACCGTTAAAAATGTAACCGATGGCACCAATTGGACTTCTTCAGTGAATGCTAATCCTGGCGAAAGAGTCTCTTATAAAATAGATATTTATTCCAATGGACAGACTGCTGCGCAGAGCGTTATATTAAAAGATACTCTGCCTTCCAATATGACTTATGGCGGCAACCTTTATATTGACGGAGTTTATTCTTCTTATTCGGCTAGCGCTCTCGCTAGCGGGATCAGCTTGGGAACTATAAATGCAGGATCTTCTAAAAGCGTAGTCTTTGACGCCGATCTTTATGCTGACAACTATTTCAGCGTCGATAATACTCTTTTGACCAATTATGCTTACGCTTTAGCTTCTAATGTGTCTCAGAAGCAGTCTCCGGTGGCTCAAGTCAATGTCCAAAAGACAGTGATAACAAGCGCTACCTTTGCTTTAGACAAATTAGTCCGCAACATTACCAGAGGAGAATTCAACTGGGTTGATTCAACCGAAGCTTATCCTGGAGAAGTTGTTGACTTCTCTTTGAAAGTAACAAATACCGGCAACACTGTTGCCACTGGCATTTCTGTCAAAGATACTTTGCCTGTCAACTTAACTTATTATGACAATGTTAAGATTGACGGAGTCGTTACAACGGGTAATATTCTTTCGGGAATTTATCTTGGAGATTTAGCTGTCGGCGCTTTCAAGACTGTCACTTTCCAGGCCATAGTAGCTTCATCCGATCATTTCAATTTTGGTTACACTCCTTTGATCAATACCGGCACTGCTTATAATAGCTATGCTTCCAAAGTTGATTCTGCTACTGTCACAGTCAATAAAAAAGCCGTAGAAGGCGCTGCGACAGAAGTAAATACCGGGATGAAAGACGGATTAATGAATTATCTTCTATTGCCTGCTCTGTTGGCTATCGGATTGATAGCTCTGTTCAAAGATTCCTTATTCAAATTTGACCAATGGTTGGTTTTGAGAGGAAGCGAGAACAGAAATTATCGCAGCCAAAGAATGTTGGATAAAAAGATTAACCAGATCCGCGGAAAAGAAAATATCAAATAGATTGAAGATTGATTAACTGATTGACCCGGCCCCTCCTAAAAAGGAGGGGCCGGTTTTTTGTTATTCCAACCTTTATATTTTTATATAGAAGGAATAACAACCCCGTATCAATTTCGCCATAGAATTGCTCTCTAACCAAAGAATTATTGAGTCTCTACTATTTCTAAGCGGCACGCGATAGCGTGTCGCCTTTGTTTAGGAGGCGAAATTGGTACCGGGGTGTAATGTTTTGGCACAAACTCGGCACAATACACGGATAGTGTGCCGCTGGTGCATATATAGCGAAATTGGTATGGGGTGTTGTCGAACGAGCATGCCACCTTTGTTTGAAGACGAATTTAGTACGGAGTATTGCGGAGATGTTCCATTCGTGCGGTTTAAGAATTAGCACTCTTGACTAGAGACTGCTAATTTATATAATAGATAATGTAAATAGTTTAATTCCAGAATTTAACATAATAACCAGAAAATAATCACCTTATAAATCATTACCAGTTTCGGTTGCGTATTCGTTATATAAAATAAAGCGGATATTCGGCCAGATCAGGAGTTACATCTTATGAAAACTTTAGGAATAGACCTTGGCACTTCAATTACCAAAATGGCTTCCATTATAGATGGCGAGCCGAAAGCTTTGGATAACCGCGAGGGATCCAAACTAACCCCTTCTTATTTAGCTGTCACTAAAAGCGGCGAAAGGCTGGTGGGTATTTTGGCCCAGAGGCAGGCGATTGCAAATCACAAAGATACGATCTTTGCGGTAAAGAGATTTATCGGCCGGAAATTTTCCGACCCGGAAGTGCAAAAAGAAATCAAAAGAATGCCTTATGAAGCCAGGGAAAGATCGGATGGAAGCGTAGAAGTGGAAATGGGAGGCAAGTGGTACACGCCAATTGAGATTTCTTCAATGATCTTGCAGAAAGTGAAATTGGATGCCGAAGAAAAGCTCGGCGAAAAAATTACAGATGCAGTTATCACTTGCCCGGCTAACTTTGACGATTCGCAGAGAAAGGCGACCCAGACCGCCGGAGAGATTGCCGGATTCAATGTTTTGAGGATTATCAATGAACCGACCGCGGCCGCTTTGGCTTACGGCCTTGGCCGCAAAAATGCCGAAAAAGTTTTGGTTTATGATTTTGGCGGAGGCACTTTTGATGTGACTGTTTTGGATGTGTCGCCGGACACAGTGGAAGTTTTATCAACCGGAGGAGAGCCTCATTTGGGAGGAGAAGATTTTGACCAAAGGATAATGACTTTTATTATTGAAGATTTCAAAAAGAAAGAAGGCGTTGATTTGGCCAAAGATAATTTGGCCTTGCAGAGATTAAAAGAGGCTGCCGAGAAAGCCAAGATAGAGCTTTCAACAGCCGGCCAAACCGCAATTAATTTGCCTTTTATATCTGCTGATGCATCCGGTCCGAAACATCTTGATGAAAAGATTACCAAAGCTCAATTTGATGGCATGACTCAGGATTTGGTGGAACAATCAATGAAAAGAGTTGAGAAGACATTGGCCGAAGCGAAGGTTTCCAAGGAACAGATCAATGAAATTGTTTTAGTCGGAGGAACTACTTTGATTCCGCAAGTTAGAGACGCGGTCAAAGATTATTTCGGAAAAGAACCTAACCGTTCCATTAATCCGGAAGAAGTCGTGGCTATGGGGGCGGCAATTGAAGCGGAAATTCTGAAGGCCCGCTCCGAAGGTCGCGCGCCCGAGGGAGACATCAAAAGCGTTTTATTGCTGGATGTTTTGCCTTTGTCTTTGGGTATTGAAACTTTGGGAGGGATTAGTACTGTAGTAATTTCAAAGAATACGACCATTCCGACAGCTAAGACCCAGGTATTTTCAACCGCGGCCGATAGCCAGCCTTCGGTGGAAATAAATATTTTACAGGGAGAAAGGCCGATGGCTGCCGATAACCGATCGTTAGGCAGGTTTATTCTTAATGGAATACCGCCGGCTCCCCGCGGTATGCCGCAGATTGAAGTTGCTTTTGATATTGACGCAAATGGCATATTGACTACGACTGCCAAAGATAAAGCGAGCGGCAAGACCCAGTCTATCAAAGTCCAAGGGTCTATCGGTTTGGCTAAAGAAGAAGTTGAAAAGATGAAAAAAGACGCTGAAATGTATGCTGCCCAAGACCAGAAAAAGCGGGATTTGATAGAAGCCAAAAATTTGGCAGAGAATATGATTTATACCGGAGAAAAAACATTAAAAGATCTTGGAGAGAAAGTTTCAGCGGAATTAAAACAAGAAGCGTCTCAAAAAATTGAAGAATTGAAAAAGGTTAAAGATGGTGATAATATGGAAGAGATAAAAACCAAAACCCAGGATCTTTCCCAATCCCTTCAAAAAATCGGCGCCCAGGCATACCAGCAGCAAGGACCGCAAAACGACCAGCAGCCTGGTCAGCAAGAGCCAAAGAAGGAAGACGGCCCTCAAGCAGAAGAAGGAGAATACAAGGAGAAATAAAGTTACCTTAATAAAATCCCAAACCCCAATGTCCAATGCCCAATAAAATCCTAATTTCCAAAATCCCAAACGCTATAATATTATAGAAAATTGGGATTTGGGATTTGGTTGGGCATTGGGATTTGGTCATTGGGGTTTCTTGCCTGCCCGGCAGGCAGAAGCTTTAAACTTATTCTATGCAGGATTATTACGATATTTTAGGCGTTGCCCGCAATGCTTCGGCTGAAGATATTAAGAAAGCTTATTATAAGCTGGCTCATAAATATCATCCGGACAAGGGCGGCGACGAAAAAAAATTCAAGGAAATAAACGAGGCTTACCAAGTTTTGTCCGATAAAGACAAAAGAGCCCAGTACGACCAATTCGGCCGCGTTTTTGAGGGCGCTCAACCTGGCAACGGCCAAGGAGGATTTGATTTCCAGGGATTCCAAGGAGGAATGCCCGGGTTTGATTTTGAAGAAACTGGCTTTGACAATCTAAGCGATATTTTTGAAGAGATGTTCGGATTCGGATCGCCGAGGCAGCCGAAGAACAAAAAAGATTTTAAAAGAGGCAAAGACATTGAAATAGATCTGGAAGTTTCTTTGGAGGATATTTTGAAAGGGAAAGAAAAAAATATCAATTTGCCTAAAAATATAAAATGTTCCCGTTGCCAGGGAACGGGAGCAGAGCCGGGCAGCCAAGTTGAGGAATGTTTTTCTTGCCGCGGGACCGGCCAAGTTCAGCAGATCAAAAAAACTATTTTTGGATCAATTACCAAAAATACTATTTGTCCAGAATGCCAGGGAGAAGGTTATAAGCCGAAAAAACCGTGTAATGTTTGCAAAGGAGAAGGCCGCTTGAAGGGCGAAGAAGAAATAAGGATTTTTATTCCTGCCGGAGTTGATAATAATCAAATGATTAAAATGGACGGGAAGGGAGAGGCTGGCCGCCGCGGAGGAAAAGCGGGAGATCTTTATGTTAAAATTTTCGTAAAAGACCATCCTGTTTTCCAGCGCAAGGGAGACGATCTGTATGCTGTTTTGCCGATAGCTTTTTCACAGGCCGCGCTAGGAGGCGAATTAGATGTTCCAACCTTGGAAGGCAAGAATATTTTATTGAAAATTCCAGCTGGCACTGAATCGGGAAAAATATTAAGAGTTTCCAACAAAGGCTTGCCTCATTTTTCCGGTTATGGAACGGGCAATCTTTATGTAGTTTTGGAAATAAAAACTCCGAAGAAATTAAATAAAAAACAAAAAGACCTTTTGGAAAAATTACGCCAGGAAGGAGTTTAATTATTTTGACTCGGCAGCACCTTGATTAATTCGTCAAAATTTGGTATTTTTTAGTATTGTTGTATAGTTTTTAGCTATCTAAAAGCAGAAAGTTTCTTAAAATTTTTTGATCAAATATCTGCCCCTATAACTCAATTGGTAGAGTAACAGCCTTTTAAGCTGTGAGTTACAGGTTCGAGTCCTGTTGGGGGCACTGATTTTGAACGAAGTTCAAAATAGTTCTTAGTTGATAGTTTTTAGTTGTTAGAGCGGCGGTTAAGCCGCTTTTTATTTGTACTGTAGCGCTTTACATTTTTTTCTGTTAGTTCTAAAATTATTTTAAAGAATCGTTTGAGTTCTTTTAAAGTCCGCTTTCATAAGCGGTTTTTGTCTAAACGGGAGCGGCCTTTTCCGGCCTACTAAAATAATGCTCGTTCAGGCAAAGTCAAAATGGATAAATTAGCAACAGCAATCAGATCAGAAGCGCAAAAAAGAATGCCAGAAGAAAGTTTTTTGTCCGCGCTGCATTTTGGCCTTTCGGCTTCGCCTCAAATTCTTTATCCTAATGCCAGGATAGAAACAAATAATCTCAACGAGGACGAAGCAAGGTTTCTTTTGAGCCAAGGATTTGTTAAGACGGCGATCAATCCAAGGCACACTCTAAGCGTTGCAAAAATAAGACAGCTTGGTCTTCCCGTAGAGATACCGGCCGTTAAGCCTTATACTAGAATAGGTCCCGGAGGATCAATTTTAGTAATGCAGCCAGTGGGCGCCAGCCCCGCCTTGCTGGATGGATTTTTTAATGAACGGGATGTCAAAGATCTTAAAGTAATGTTCCGGTGGAT
>CAIMDX010000061.1 GCA_903839905.1 uncultured bacterium | reverse complement strand
GCAGTCCGCGGATTTATGGCTAACCAGAGATTCGGGCTGGCAGCTACTAAAACCAGGGGTGAGGTCTCCGGCGGCGGCCGTAAGCCTTGGAAACAAAAAGGAACTGGCCGTGCCAGAGTCGGCTCAACGCGTTCGCCGTTATGGAGGCACGGAGGAGTAACTTTTGGCCCAACCAATGAAGTTAATTTTGAAAAAGGGATTAACAAGAAAATGCAGCGCAAGGCCATGTTTATGGTTTTGTCGCAAAAAGTTAAAAACAACGCTTTGATTGTTCTTGATGAATTGAATTTTGAAAAACCGAAAACAAAAGATATCAAAAATATTTTTGAGAATTTAAAATCAAAAGTAAAAACATTTACCGGAAAGGGAGTTATTGTGGCTTTATCTAAAGAAGATAAAAATATTGTTTTATCTGTAAGGAATATTACCAGAGCTGTTCCTATGCAAGCGAAAGATTTGAATTGTTTGGACTTGCTCTCTTACAAATATTTGATTTTAACGAAAAACAGTTTAAAAAATATTAAAGAAACCTTTTCAGGAAAGAAGAACGAAATTTCTTCCGAAGAAGAATAAAAATTTAATATATGGCTTTGAATATTTTCAAAAAAAATACGGAAAAAGGAACTGTTGCAGCTGGAAAGAAGCCAGCGGTTAAAAAAGCGGCAGATAAAAAAACCGAGGCAAAAAAAGAAGCCAAGGCTGTTAGAGTTGATTCAAAAAATCGCGAAGCGAAAAAAGGCGGATTTGCCATTGGGACCATTAAGGCTCCCTATATTACCGAAAAAGCGGTTAATTTGACCAATAAAGATATCTATGTTTTCAGAATTGATAAGAATGCGAATAAAACCGCGGTTAAAAAAGCGGTGGAAGAAATTTATAAGGTCAATGTGGAAAAAGTAACAATGATCAATACGAAAGATAAGAAAATCGGCCGAGGCAGAATGGCCGGATTTAAAAGAGGATTTCGGAAAGCTTTGGTTAGGATAAAAGAAGGACAAAAGATTGAAGTAATGCCCAAATAAGCTATCGGGCGGAAAAAATAAAATTTATTTAAAAAAATTTTATGGCAGTTCAAACTCAAAAAATAAAATTAACGAAAAATAAAAAGCCCGAGAAAGGATTGCTTTTGAGATGGAGAAAAACCGGCGGGCGCGCGCAGAATGGAAGAATTACCACCCGCCATATCGGAGGAGGTTACCGCAAAATTTATAGAATTGTGGACTTTGGACAAAAGAATTTAGATATGCCCGGAAAAGTGATTGCCATTGAATACGATCCGAACAGGACTGCTTATTTAGCTTTGATAGAATACGAGAATAAAGAAAAAAAATATATTATTGCCCCGCAGGGGTTAAAAGAGGGAGAGACTATCATCACTTCCGAAAAGACCCCGATTTCTTTGGGCAATCGTTTGCTATTGAAAAATATTCCAGAAGGAACGCTAATCCATAATATTGAGATTATGTCCGGACAAGGAGGCAAGATGGTCAGATCGGCCGGATCAAACGCTGTTATCATCGCCCACGAAGGAAATATTTGTAATTTGAAGATGTCATCTTCGGAAATAAGAAGAGTCCCAGGCGATTGTTTCGCTTCGGTCGGAGCTGTTTCAAACGCTGATTATCGTTTCAAGAGATGGATTAAAGCGGGTATTAGCCGCAAAAAAGGAATCAGGCCTCGCGTTAGAGGAACTGCGATGAATCCTTGCGACCATCCTCATGGAGGAGGCGAGGGCCGAACCGGCATTGGTATGAAGCATCCGAAAACTCCTTGGGGCAAACCGGCCTTCGGAGTTAAAACCAGAAGGAGAACTACGACTGATAAATATATCCTTCAAATAAGAAAAAAGAAATAAACTAATTTAAGATAAAAATATGACAAGAAGTTTAAAAAAAGGTCCATACATAGACGAAAAATTACTAGAGAAAGTGAACAAGGCCAAGCCCGGAGATATTATAAAAACTTGGGCTCGCGCTTGTGTCATCACTCCCGAAATGATAGGATTGACTTTTGCCGTGCATAATGGAAAAGCTTTTATTACCGTAAAAGCCAGCGAAGATATGGTAGGCCACAAGCTGGGAGAATTTTCCCAGACTACTAAATTTGTTAGGCATGGAGGAAAGATGCAGAGAGGTTTGGAATCCGGCGCAGCAGTTGCTGCCGCCCCGGTTGCAGCTCCGGCCGCTGCCCCAGCTAAAAACAAGAAATAAATAGAATATCAATATTTGATAAAAGATAAAAAATATGTTGGTTTCCGCCAAACTTAGGTACTTAAGAATATCGCCCCGCAAAGCAAGATTGGTTGCTGATTTGGTTAGGGGGAAATCGGTTGAGCAAGCTCAAGGCATTTTGAATTTTACGATAAAAAGAGCGGCTAATCCTATTTTGAAGCTTTTGAATTCAGCGGCAGCCAACGCTAAAAATAATTTTCATTTGGATCCCAAGAATATGTATGTCGCCAGAATCTTCGTTAACGAAGGAGCGACTTATAAAAGGGTTATGCCCCGCGCCAGAGGCAGCGCTAATCAGATTCATAAAAAAACCTGCCATATTGATTTAGTTTTAGCCCAAAATGGAGAAAAAGTCGGAATGCCGACCAAGAATGATTTTAAAATAAAAGAAATCGTTAAAACGGAGAAGATCCAAAAAAAAGAGAAGCCAGGGGAGATTAAGGAAGAAAAAATTGCAAAGTTGAGAGAAAAGCCAGCTCAGAAAAAAGTTCCTGCCCGCAAAATAGCCAAAAAAATAGTAAAATAAATTTATTAATTAAAAAATTAGCCTGCCTGCTGGCAGGAAATTAGCAATTGATATGGCACACAAAGTTAATCCAAAACTATTCCGCATAAAGGACAATTCCGATTGGCTGTCTCAAGGATATTACGGAAAAACCCCAAAAGCGTACTTGGAGGAGGATTTTAAAGTTAGGGAGGTTTTGAAAGCCAGCTTGAAGGATGCCAGCGTAGAAAAAATTGAAATTGAAAGATTCCCCCGCGAAGACAAAACGAATATTTTAATTTATACCGCCAGGCCCGGGTTGGTTATCGGCCGCAGAGGAGAAGGAATAGATGTTTTGAAAGTTAAATTGATCAAAACTCTTTTGAAAGGGAAAAGAGCCGGCCAAAAAGAAAAGGAGCTGAAATTCAAAAGAACCAATATTGAAATTAAAGAAATCGCCGATCCTTGGGTTTCCGCCACCTTGGTTGCCCAGTGGATTGCCCAAAGATTGGAAAAGAGAATGCCCTTCAGGAAGCTTTTAAAGCAGGCACTGGACAAAGTTTTAGCCCATAAAGAGGTTAAGGGAGCCAGGGTTGAGATTTCCGGCCGTCTTGATGGAGCTTCTATCGCCCGCCGCGAGTGGCTTGGCAAAGGACAGCTGCCCCGCGGAACCATCAGGGCTGATATTGATTATGGTTTTGAGGAAGCCCGCTGCACTTACGGAACTATCGGGATTAAAGTGTGGATTAATAAAGGAGAAAAATTTGATCAATAAAATATATATAATTTTATCAACATATTATGTTGTTTCCTAAAAGAGTTAAATACAGAAAGCAGCAAAAAGGACGCAGGAGATTAAGGACTTTTGAAAGCCGCGGCACTCAAATTAATTTTGGCAGCTTTGGCTTGAAAGCGGACGGTTTGAAATATATTTCTTCCAAGCAGATAGAAGCCTGTAGAAGGGCTATAATGAAATACCTTAAAAAGGGAGGCAAGCTTTGGATTAGAATTTTTCCGGATAAAGCCATTACCACCAAGGGAGTTGAAACTCCGATGGGAGGAGGGAAAGGAGCCCCGGACCATTATGTTTTTGCAGTGAAGCCGGGAAGAATGCTTTTTGAGCTTGAAGGCGTGACTGAAACGATTGCAAAAGAAGCTTTTCGCAAGGCAGGAGACAAGCTTTCAGTGAAAACCAAGTTTGTGAAGAAAGCGTAAAAATCGTATTGAAAATTAAAAATTTGAAATTGCCTGCCTGCCGGTAGGCAGGAAAATTCGCGAGTAAGGGGTGGACAAATTTTGAAAAACGAGTAATATAAATAAGTCAATTGCAATGGATATAACTGAACTTAGCCAAAAAACAAAAGAAGAGCTGTCAAAGCTTTTAGATGAAAAGAAAAGAGAAGTCCAAGAGCTAAGGATGCAGATAACTTCTGGAAAGATTAAAAGCGCCAAAAGCTTAAAAGAATCCAAAAAAGATATCGCCAGAATATTCACTTTATTAAATCAGGAGAAAGATTCAAAAAAATAAATTTCATTAATATGCCAAAACGACAATTAAAAGGTAAAATCGTTTCCAATAAGATGCAAAAGACCGTTGTGGTTGAGGTGGAAAGCGTGAAAGAAAATTCGCTTTATAAGAAGCAATTTAAGATGCACAAGAATTATAAAGCCCATACCGAAGAAGGCAAATATCAAATTGGAGACATTGTCACTATTGAAGAATGCCAGCCGATTAGCAAAGACAAAAGGTGGCAAGTAGTAGAAGAAATATCAAAAAATTAAAAATCCAAAATTAAAAATTATTCCGTTTTGAGGGAAAAATTGAAAAATATTTTTTATGATACAGCTTAGGTCAATGTTAAATGTCGCTGACAACAGCGGAGCCAAAAAAATACAATGTATCCAGGCTTTGGGCGGAACTGGCAGAAGATATTCCAGGACAGGCGACATCATTGTTGCGGTTGTTATTGTTGCGGAACCAAGAAAGCTGGTAAAAACCCATCAAGTCATTCGTGCCGTGATTGTCCGCCAGAAACAGGCTCTTCGCAGAAAGGACGGATCTTATATCAGATTTGACGATAATGCGGCGGTAGTTTTGGAAGGTACAACCAAGGAACCGAAAGGAACGAGAATTTTAGGCCCGGTATCCCGCGAGTTGAAAGAAAGAGGTTTTGAAAAGATTGCAACCATGGCCCCGGAAGTTTTGTAAAATAGTGGATTATTCAGATAATAAGAAACCCGCCTCCGCTCTCCGAGCTTCGGCGAGGTAAGAGAAATTTTATGAAGATAAGAAAAAGCGATTTGGTTTTAGTAATATCCGGAGACGACCGCTTGAAGAAAGGAAAGGTTGTAAAAGTTCTTCCAGCAGAGAACAAAGTTTTGATTGAAGGAGTGAATATTATAAAGAAGCATGTCAAACCAAAACGCAATGGAGAGAAAGGCCAAATAGTCCAGATCGCCAAACCGATTTCCGTTTCCAAAGTAAAATTGATCTGCCCGAAGTGCAATGCCGCTTCAAAAGCGGGATATGCCGCTGGCGCTGAGAAAAAAACCCGCATCTGTAAAAAGTGCGGACAAGAAATTTAATTAAATTATAATTTTTCTGCAAATTATTAACAGAGAGAGAAAGAAAATGGCTTCAATCATCAAAGAAAAATATCAAAAGGAAGCAATTCCAGCCCTTAAAGAAAAGCTTGGAATAAAAAATGTGATGGCTTTGCCGAAGATCACCAAGGCCGTGATTAATATTGGATTTGGAAGAATGCTGGTATCAAAGAGCACCAAAGACGAGCAGAGAAAGCTTGTTGACTATGTTGTTGAAAATCTTACTCAAATTTCAGGCCAAAAGCCTTTTGCCACAAAAGCCAAAAAATCCATTGCCGCTTTTAAAACAAGAGAAGGAATGATCCTTGGAGCAAAAGTTACTTTAAGGGGCGCAAGGCTTTATGATTTTCTAGGAAAATTGATTAATGTAGCATTGCCCCGTTCCAGGGATTTTCAAGGAATTTCCGAGAGCGCCGTTGATAGTAGCGGCAATTTGAATATCGGCATTAAAGAGCACATCTCTTTTCCAGAGATATCTCCGGAAAAATCGCCGATGATATTAAGCTTAGAAGTAACTGTGGGAACGAACGCTAAAAGCAGGGAAAAAGGCTTAGCCTTATTCACTTTGCTTGGCTTTCCGTTTAAGAAACAACAATAATATTTATGGCAAGAACATCAGAAATCGCAAAAGCTAATAAAACGCCAAAGTATTCCAGCAGGATAGAACATCGTTGTTTCCGTTGCGGCCGCCGCCATGGCTATATGAGAAAGTTTGGATTGTGCCGTATTTGCTTCAGGGAAATGGCCACCAAGGGAGAAATCCCGGGAATTAAAAAATCTTCATGGTAATAATCAGGTTACTGGGCGTTAAATTTTATTCAACGCTTAAGACCAACAAATAAAAGAAAATCTATGGATCCAATCGCTGATATGTTCAGTACAATAATGAATTCTCAAGTTGTCGCCAAGAAACAGGTGTCTCTTTCTCCTTTTTCCAACTTGAAATTTCAAATACTTGAAATTCTAAAAAAAGAAGGTTTTATTTTGGATGCTAAAAAGAAAGGCAAAGATCCGAAGAAAAAGATTTTAATAGATTTGAAGTATAACGAGGACGGCTCTTCAGCTCTTTCCAGCATTAAAAGAGTTTCAAAACCGGGTAGAAGAGTTTATGTCCAATACGCAGAGTTGAAACCAGTGAGATCTGGATACGGAATTTCCATCATTTCAACTTCCAAGGGATTAATGACAAATAAAGAAGCCCATAAACAGAAGATTGGAGGCGAATTCATCGCTAAGGTTTGGTAATAAAACAAGTAATTATTTTCTTAAAATTATGTCTCGCGTAGGTAAAAAACCAATTCAAATACCGGCAGGAGTGGAAGTTAAGATAGAAGATGGAAAGATTTCTGCCAAAGGACCGAAAGGATTCATCTCCAAAGAGATTCCGGCTGGAATTTTGGTTGAGCTAAAAGAAAAAGAAGTTGTTGTTTCTCCGAAATCTATCAACAAAAGGAATAAAGCCTTATGGGGATTGGTAAGAATGATTATTTCCAATATGGTGGATGGGGTTACTAAAGGATTTGAGAAAAAACTGGAAATGGAAGGAGTTGGTTTCAGATCCAATATTCAAGGAAACGATTTGGTTTTAGAAGTAGGCTTTAGCCACGATGTTAAGGTGCCGGCTCCTGAAGGAATAAAATATTCCATGGAAAAAAATGTTATTGTTGTTTCCGGGATTGATAAAGAATTGGTTGGCCAAACTGCCGCAGTGATTAGAAGGGTCAAGCCCCCAGAGCCATATAAAGGCAAAGGGATCAGATATCAAGGAGAAGTTATCAGAAGAAAGCTTGGAAAGAAAGCAGCCACTGCCGGAGGAGCAGGATAATTCTAGATCCATTAATTTTTAAATCATTATTATGTTGTTCACACAAGAAAAAAGAATCAGGCGCCATAAAAGAGGCAGATCCAAGATTAAAGGGACGGCAGAGACCCCGAGGCTTTCAGTTTTTAGATCTTCCAACCATGTTTATGCCCAGCTTATCAATGATCAGAAAGGAGTTACCTTGATTGCAGTCAACGATTCAGGGATGAAAAAGGCGGTTGAGAATAAAGAAATGTCCAATAAAGCAGCCATCGCCTACGAAGTCGGGAAAGCTATTGCCGAGAAAGCGATTAAAGAATTAAAATTGTCAAAGGTGATTTTTGATAAAAGCGGTTATGATTATCATGGCCGGGTCAAAGCTTTAGCCCAAGGAGCGAGAGACGGCGGGCTTAAATTTTAATAGATATGCCCCGATGCACAGCGTTAGAGGCATCGTCTGGATAAGCAATAAAAAATAATACGAAACAAATGACGACCGAAAATCCCGTAAAAACTAAAAATTTTCCGAGCAGCAATAACAGAAGAAGAGATTTCCGCCCGGACAAGCCGAAAGACGAATTTGATTCTAAGCTTTTGGATTTGAGCCGCGTGACCAGAGTTTCTGCCGGAGGAAAACAGATGAGGTTCAGATCTGTTGTCGTTGTGGGAAATAGAATGGGAAAGATCGGCGTTGGAGTTTCCAAGGGTTTGGATGTGCCGCAGTCCATTGAAAAGGCGACTAAGCTGGCCAAAAAGAATATTATGATAGTGCCTATCATTAATGGCACAATACCTCATGAGGTGATAGCTAAATACGGGGCGGCTAAGGTTTTATTAAAGCCTCAAACTAAAGGAAAGGGTTTGGTCGCAGGAGGAACTGTCCGTATCCTTTGCACTTTAGCGGGGATTCAGGATGTTTCTTCAAAAGTTATCGGCAAAACTTCCAATAAATTAAACAATGCCATGGCCACCATTGAAGCTTTTAAGATGTTGAAGACGCGCAAACAAACGGTTAATTTGGAAAAAGTGAGCGCGGAACCTGTTTTAGAATCGGAAGAATAAATTTTATAATCTTAAATTTTTGGAAAATGCAGATACATCAACTTCAACCAATCCATAAAGCAAAAGAACATAAAAGAGTAGGCCGCGGAGGAAAACGCGGTACTTATTGCGGCCACGGCCAGAAAGGCCAAAGCTCCAGAGGCGGCCGCAAATTTCAGCCAGCCATCAGAGAATTTATTAAAAGATATCCTAAGCTAAGAGGTTATCGTTTTGGCACTGGAAGAGAGGAGAATATTGTAATTTTACAGCTAGCCATTTTAGCTAAGAATTTTGATCAAAAAGAGATTATCAATCCGGAAAAATTATTTGAAAAAGGCCTTATTTCCAGAACAGATAACAGAATTCCTCAAGTAAAAATATTGGGAAAAGCCGAGATTGATAAAGCTTTAGTAATTGAAAATTGCCTTGTTTCCAAGGGAGCCAAAGATCTTATTGAAAAAGCCGGAGGGCAGGTTATTATTTCTGATAACCAAAAAAAGAAAGATGTTAAAGCCCAGGCCAAAGAGAAAGAATTCGTTAAAAGAAGCGAAAAGAAAGCCCAGGTCCAGGCTAAAGCCCAAGCTAAAGAAAAAGCTTCGGCCGCTAAAGACACCAAAGCCAAAGACGCGAAAAAAACGGAAAAAGCGGAAAGAGTGGAAAAAGCCGTTGCCAGGAAAACAACAGGAAGCAAGCCTAAAAGCAAGAAATAATTTATTTGTTTAGTAATTTGTTCTTAAAGAAATGCCAGGGATTAACAAAGCCATTCAAATTTTCAGAATCAAAGATTTAAGGAACAAAATTTTATTCGTTCTTGGGGTTTTTGCTGTTTTCAGATTGATGGCCAATTTGCCGATACCTGGAGTTGATTTAGCAGCGGTTTCGCGGTTTTTTGACAATAACCAGGCTCTGGGTCTTTTGAATATGTTCACCGGCGGAGCTTTGGACAATCTGTCCGTTGTGATGCTTGGCCTTGGCCCTTACATTACCGCTGTCATTATCTTTCAAATCATGACTTTGATTTTTCCTCAATTGGAGAGGCTTTATAAAGAAGATGGCGAGCAGGGCAGGCAAAAATTCAATCAGTATTGTCGTATCGCCGCTATACCTTTGGCCGCTTTGCAAGGATACTCAATGATAATCTTATTCAAGAGCCAAGGTTTGATTACCGTTCTTAATTGGCAGATCTTGCTGGTTTCGGTTTTAAGCATTACGGCCGGATCAATGATCTTGATGTGGCTGGGAGAGCTTCTTTCGGAAAAAGGCATTGGCAACGGAGTGTCTCTTTTGATCTTTGCCGGAATCGTCGCTGATTTTCCAAGAAATGTTGGTCAGGCAATCAATACTTTTCAGCCATCAGAGATTTTTTCTTACATCCTGTTCTTTGTCGCTTCAATCGCCATTATCAGCGCCGTTATTATCCTGACTGAAGGCCGCCGCAATATACCGGTTTCTTACGCTAAAAGGGTCCGCGGCCAAAAAATGTTTGGAGGAGTTTCTACTTATTTGCCATTAAACATCAATCCAGCCGGAGTTATACCGATTATTTTTGCGCTTTCTATTTTGATCTTGCCTACAATGATAGCGTCTCTTTTGAAGAATGTCGGCGGTCCGATCGGGAGCGCCTCCAGCTCCATCGCCGGATTTTTACAAAACGGTTTAATCTACGGTATAATTACCTTCCTACTGGTTTTTATCTTTACTTTTTTCTATACTGCCGTCACTTTTGACCCCAAGGCGATTTCCACCAATTTGCAAAAAATGGGAGGGTTTATCCCGGGGATCAGGCCGGGAACTTCTACTTCAAGCTATTTGAGCTATATTTTAAATAGGGTGTTGGTTTTAGGGGCTTTTTCTTTAGGGCTTATCGCCGTGATGCCTTCAATAGTCCAGGCAATTACCGGGATCACGAATTTCAAATTTTTGATCGGAGGAACTGCTGTTTTGATTATTGTGAGCGTGGTCTTAGAAACTACCCGCCAGATTAAAGCGCAAATAGAAATGCGCGATTACGAAAATTTTTAATCTTTAACTCTTCCTAAAAAAAATGGGGAAAGACGAATTAGTGATTTGCTTGTTGGGCCGTCCGGGATCGGGCAAGGGCACACAAGCCAAATTGATCGTTGAAAAATTCGGGCTGGCCTACTTTGGTTCAGGCCAGGTTTTGAGAGAGCGCCAGCAAATAAACGATTATACCGGCAGCAAGCTTAGGGAAACAATGGCTAAAGGCCAATTAGTTCCCAGTTTTATCGCCTCAAAACTCTGGGCTGATAAAATGGAAAATTTTAAGCAGGAACCCAGCCTTAAAGGATTTGTTTTGGACGGTAGCCCGAGAACTCTTTCAGAGGCCAGGCTTTTAGATGAAGCCCTGGATTGGTATCAATGGCAAATTGACCGGGTTTTTTTGGTAGATATTTCCGGCGAGCTTTCTTTTAATCGCCTGGCTAAGCGCCGCCAGTGCCTCAAATGCGGCCGCTTGACGCCTTTTGAAGAGCAATACAAGGATATCAAGGTTTGCGACCAATGCGGCGGACAATTGATCGCGCGCATGGATGACAAGCCGGAAGCAGTCAAAAAAAGACTGGCCACTTACGACATAGAAATGCAGCCCATTGTTGATTTTTACATAGAACAAAAAAAACTGATTAAAATAAATGGCGAACAATCCATTAAAGCGGTTTTTCAAGATATTTTAAAAAACATAGAATGATTCATCTAAAATCTCCCGAAGAAATAAAGATAATGACTGAAGGAGGCAAGATTCTGGCAGCCATAATGAAGCAGTCGCTGAAAGAAGTTAAGCCAGGCATTACCACAAACGATATTGACAGGCTCGCAGAGAGCCTGATTTTTAAATATGGAGCCAAGTGTTCTTTCAAAGGGCAGAACGGATTTCCGGCTTGTTCTTGCATTTCAATAAACGAAGAGATTGTCCATGGCGTCCCTTCCGTCCGCAAATTAAAAGCAGGAGATATTTTGAGTTTAGACTTAGGTCTTTACTACAATGGTTTTCATTCTGATATGGCTGTCACTGTGCCGGTGGGAGAAGCGGGCTTTGATATCCAACGCCTGATAAAGGTGGCGAAAAAATCCTTGAAAAGAGGGATTAAGCTGTCCAGGGTCGGCAATACTTTTGGCGATATCTCCAATACCATTCAAAGATATGTAGAGGGCCAAGGATTTAATGTGGCGCGCGATCTTGCCGGCCACGGCATAGGCAAAAACCTGCACGAAGATCCGGAGATCTTGAATTACGGCAAGCGCGGGCGGGGAGCAAACATAACAGAAGGGATGGTTTTTTGTTTGGAGCCGATGGTTGTTGTGGGTAGCGGAGAAATAAAGCTTTCTAAAAATGGCCAAACTTACGAAACTGAAGACGGATCTTTGGCAGCCCATTTTGAGCACACTATAGCCGTCACCAAAGAAGGAACAAAAGTTTTGACCGATATGGGCGACATAGATCTAGGCGATAACGACTCAGAAGAATAAAGAAGCTTTAGGAGTAGAAGTCTAACCCCTGGCCGATCACAAGGTAGACCGCACGGCAATCAAGAACGCTGAATAGGCGTTTTTTGTTTCCATAAAGGCAGGGGAAAACTTCTCTTGACAGGTTTTTCGGCTTAGAGTAATTTACAAATACGCTTAATCGGTTCGTTTAAAGGGATCAAAATTTAGTGTAGCTAGATGCTATCTGTTTGTTTGCAAGTTTTGCAAATTTGTTATTCTCGGTATTGACCGGAAGACTTATGTGGTTGAATAAATAACCACGACATACAGCTAGATAAGCTTTCAGATTTTTAAAAGAGCTCTCGAACCGAGGCTCTTTTTTCGTTATTCGTTATCTATTTTTTGTTTGAAAGGGTCTAACCCTTTCCGCCCTTTCGGAAAGGGTTAGACCCTTTCTTTAAGGCCAGCCTAAGAGCTAGCGGCGTGCTTTTATTAATGATATAATTTTATTGTTTTAAAAGATTAAAGAATAACTATTTTTAAGGCCTGCGGCTCCAGCCGCAATTATTTTAATTCTATGGAACAAGACAAAGAAAAATTTCCTTCGGAGTTGCGGCTTGATTTGGCTTCCAAAGACTGGGTTATAATCGCTACAGGCAGAGGCAAAAGGCCGGAGATGTTCAAAAATACCAAAGAAGCCAAATCCGATATGAGAAAGGAAGATTGTCCTTTTTGTAATATTGAGCCTGGCGTAAAGGCCAGCGTAGCTTTTTTGGACGGTCAAGAAATAGATCTTTCTCAAAACGAAGATTCCATTCCCAAAAAATGGACCACCTTGGTCATTCCTAATAAATTTCCAGCTTTTATACCGGCGGAAAAGTTAGAAGAGAGAATAGAAGGAGGCCTTTACCAGCGCATTAATGCGGTTGGCTACCACGATTTATTATTGACAAGAGACCACGAGAAATCCTTGGCCAATCTTCCGCAGGAAAAAGTTAAAGAAGTTTTTGATGCTTACCAGGCTAGATATTTACAGCTCAAAATATCTCCTTATGTGAATTATGTCTCCATTTTTCATAATCATGGACCATCAGCCGGAGCTTCCCAGCCACATCCTCATTCGCAGATAATCGCTTCGCCGTTGATAGATGTTGATTTGAAAAATGCCTTATTGATTGGGAAAAAATATCAAGAAGAAAATAAAAAATGCCTTTACTGCGAAATGATCAAGTGGGAGCTAAAGGCAAGAGAGAGGATTGTTTTTGAAAATGATCATTTTCTGGCTTTGTGCCCTTTTGCTTCAAAATCCGCTTTTCAAGTTATTGTTACCCCTAAAGCTCATAAAGCTTATTTTGAAGAGATCGCGGAAGAAGAAAAAGAAGCGCTGGCCGAAGCCTTTAAAGCGGTTTTGCTAAAGCTTTATAAAGGATTGAACGATCCAGATTATAATTTTTATCTGCATACTTCTCCTTGCGGCGATAAAGATTATGATTTTCATCACTGGCATTGGACAATAATGCCTAAAACTTCAGTTTGGGCCGGTTTTGAAATAGGTTCAAGAATGGAAATCTCCACGATTGAACCGGAAAAGGCCGCTGAATATTTAAGACAGCAATGATTATTGGAACAATAGAAATTATTTTAGGAGCTATCACTTCTTATATCGTTAACGGCATTTCTTTTTCCGGCTATTGGGGCGTTGGATTTTTTATGGCCTTGGAAAGCGCGTGCTTGCCTGTGCCTTCGGAGATTATTATGCCTTTTGCCGGTTATTTGGTTTGGGTTGGAAGATTTTCTTTTTGGCTGGTGGTTATCTGGGGAACAATAGGAAATCTGGCCGGGTCTATTTTGGCTTACGCAGTTGGTTATTACGGCGGCAGGCCATTTATTGAAAAATACGGAAAATATATTTTGTTATCTCATCACGATTTGGATATGGCTGATAAATGGTTTGGCAAATATGGCAATTTCAGCATCTTTTTTTCCCGCTTTTTACCAGTAATTAGAACTTTTATCTCTTTGCCTGCCGGAATCGCCAAAATGTCTTTTGGGAAATTTTGTTTTTACACCGCGGCAGGGTCTTTTCCTTTTTCAATATTATTAACCTGGGCTGGCTTGGCGCTAGGGCAGAATTGGGCGGATATTAAACTTTATTTAAGAAATTTAGACTGGCTCATTATCGTTTCCGTTCTTTTAGCCGTAATAGTATTTATTTATTTCAAAATTAAAAACAGGGCTAAAAATAATAATATTTAAATTAAAAATTTATGGCATCTCTGGTCGTCGCTAACTGGAAAATGAACCCTAAAACCGCCAACGAAGCAAAAAAAATCTTTGCCGGAACGGTAGCTGGTTCCAAAAAAATAAAAAGAGCCCAAATAATTATTTGCCCGCCGTCTGCTTTCTTAGGCCTCTTTGCCGGCAAAGCCAAGAAAGTTAAATTGGGTGCGCAAAACTGCCACTGGGAAGAGAAAGGCGCTTTTACAGGGGAAGTTTCTTTGGCGCAGATAAAAGATATCGGCTGCCGTTTTGTTTTGATTGGCCATTCGGAAAGACGCAAGCTTTTTGGAGAAACCGACGAAATGATCAACAAGAAAGTTTTGGCCGCGCTTAACTTTGGCTTAACTCCTATCCTATGCTTGGGCGAAACAGCTGAAGAAAAAGAAGAGGGTAGAACCTTTCAAGTTTTAAAAGACCAGCTTGAGAAAGGGCTTAATGGAGTAATTAAAAAAATGGCGGATAAGATCATTCTGGCTTATGAGCCGGTTTGGGCCATCGGCACCGGCAAGGTTTGCGAAACCTGCCAGGCAGAAGAAGTAAATATCTTTTTGAAAAAAGCTATAAATGAGAAATATGGCCGCACTATCGCTAATGCTATGCCGATTCTTTACGGGGGGAGCGTAAAATCCGATAATGTTTTATCTTTTATAAAAGAGGCTAAGATGTCCGGCGTTTTGGTAGGAGGAGCCTCCTTGGACCCGAAAGAATTCATAAAAATAGCCCAGCAGATAGATTTTTAGCTTTACCTGCGGATGCAAAAATTAATTTGACCGACTTTGCATCGGTGTAATATAAATAGGGCAGAGAATTTGACGGGGTTTACCCTGTTAAATAATTTTGCAGCAGCAAAATTGCTGCCAGCGGGCAGCATTTAACAGGGTTGATTTTATTTCGGTTTTCAGCTAAAATATTGAAGCTGTAAGGTAAGAGTTTTAGCATAAAATTTTTATGCCACGCGCGGGGTAGAGGAGTAGTACCTCGGCGGTCCCATAAGCCGCAGACCCTGGTGCAATTCCAGGCCCCGCAACAAAAATTTAGATATAAATTTTTAGTTAATAGTTATCAGTTTTTAGTTTTTAGAAGTGTATAATTTTGAAAAATTGAAAGCTTGGCAGGAAGCAGTAAAGCTGGTGGAGATTATTTATATTGAAATTAAGAAATTTCCCCCAGAAGAAAGGTTTGGATTAGTTGATCAGC
The DNA here is from genome assembly GCA_903839905.1 of uncultured bacterium. Classification (GTDB taxonomy): domain Bacteria; phylum Patescibacteriota; class Minisyncoccia; order Minisyncoccales; family JAQTVQ01; genus CAIMDX01. The sequence continues at coordinate 1,244 of CAIMDX010000061.1, read as the reverse complement.
TAAGAAGATCCTCCACATCAATATCATTGAACATAGCCGAAGGAAGCGGTTGCAGCAGCAAAAAAGCTTTTGTATCTTATTTGGAGATAGCCTTAAAGTCGCTGTACGAGACTGTAAGCATTTTAAAAATTTCAGAAAAGATATTCCAGAAAGATTTTTCAGCGCCCTTGGAACAATGCGATTTAGTAGCTAAAATATTGCACGGCTTGATTAAGAGTTTAAAATCTGAAAACTAAGAACTAGAAACTAAGAACTATTTTTGGCTTCGCCAAAAATCCGCCGGTGTAGCTCAGCGGCAGAGCGGACGTTTCATAAGCGTTAGGTCGCAGGTCCGACTCCTGCCACCGGCACTCGCAATGCCAATCCATAAAAAAGTCAACCATGATTTTTTTAAAAAATGGTCTCCGGAGATGGCTTATATCTTAGGATTTTTTACTGCGGATGGAAGCATGGCTAAGAATAAGAGAGGCGCTCATTTTATAGAAATTGAAATTACAGACAAGGAACTATTGGAAGAGATAAGGACCGTTCTCGGATCAAACCATAAAATTACTGCTCGGGATAGAAACAAGAAGTGTAAAATATCGTATCGTTTGCAAATTGGAAGCAAAGAAATATTTAGCGATTTGCTGTTTTTAGGGATAACTCCTTGCAAAAGCAAGACTATCAGGCTGCCAAAAGTGCCGAATAAATACTTTCCGCATTTCGTAAGAGGTTATTTTGACGGCGATGGCAATGCAATAAAAGGTTATTACAGCAGGAGAGACAGAAAAAGCAAGAAATCCGTATTCCTTACGCGATTTATATCGGGAAGCAAATTATTTATTGTAGATTTGCAGGGCAGATTGAGCGATTTAGCCGGGATCAAGGGGTTTATTTATGAAGGAGATGGCGCATGGGTGTTAAATTACAGCATAAAAGAATCCGAAAAAATTTTTCATTTTATGTATCCTTTAAGCGGTACTTGCGAAACACTTTTTCTAAAGAGAAAAAAGAAAATATTTGATTCTTTTTTTGCAAAATGTTAAGGTGACTATTGATTTCTGGGGACGTAGAGGAGCCTGGAGTCCTCGGCTCCCTGTCACGGAGCAAATCGTGGGTTCAAATCCCATCGTCCCCGCATCATAGTACATTCGCGAAAAGTCAGCACGGCCCCGCCTTCGGCGGGGCTTTGTTTTGGCCGGATTTCCCCCCATTTCTCGATTAAATCCCACGGCGGCTTGAATTCCACGGCGAGGCGGCGG
>CAIMDX010000060.1 GCA_903839905.1 uncultured bacterium | reverse complement strand
CGCTACCGCTTACGAGGGACTAAGTGTTTTTAGCCCGTACCTTATAACTAAAAATATTACCGAAGCTAGCGTTTCGGTTATGTCTGCTGCCATCCAAAATAGAGTAAAGCGTTTTATATTTTGTTCAAGTATGGCTCGCTATGGCCAAAACGATGTGCCTTTTACCGAAGATATGATCCCTAATCCTCAGGATCCTTATGGTATTGATAAATATACTTCAGAATTGCTTCTTCGTAATTTGGCGGATGTCCATGGGATGGAATATGTGATCGCGGTTCCTCATAATATAATCGGGCCCCGTCAAAAATATGACGATCCTTACAGAAATGTAGCTGCGATAATGATCAACATGATGTTGCAAGGCAGACAGCCGATGATCTATGGCGATGGAGGCCAAAAAAGGTGCTTTAGTTTTATTCAAGACGATATTAAAGTTTTAGAAAAATTAGCTTTTAACGATAATGTAGTCGGCGAAATAATTAATATCGGCCCGGATGAAGAATTTGTAACTATTAATCAATTGGCCGAGACCATAGCTAAAATTCTCAATTTTGAATTAAAGCCGATCTATATGCCCGGGAGGCCGCAAGAGGTGAGGCTTGCAAATTGTTCCGCCAATAAGGCGCGCAAACTGTTGGATTATAAAACAGAACATACTCTTGAGGAAGGATTGCGGTCAATGATTGACTACATAAAAGCGCGCGGGCCTAAAAAATTCGAATATCATCTTGATCTGGAAATTATCAATGAGAAAACCCCAAAAACCTGGAAAGATAAACTATTCTGAACTATGCAAAGAGAAATTGCGATAATCGGTACTGGATATGTGGGGCTGACCATCGGAGCTTGCTTCGCTTATTTGGGTCACAGGGTTATTTGCGTGGACAAAGACAAGAACAAGATCCAAAAATTAAAAGAAGGGATCATCCCGATTTACGAGCCTGGATTAACTGAAATTTTAGAAAAATATCAGAAAAATATTGAATTTACCACTGATCTTGAAAAGAGTATCAACGGAAGCGAGGTTATTTTTATTTGTGTCGGTACGCCTCCGAAAGAAGACGGGAGCATTGATCTCTCCCAATTTAAAGAAGTGGTAAAAGATATCGGGAAGTGCCTTAATGGCTGTAAGGTGATCGTCAATAAAAGTACGGTCCCGGTCGGAACGGGAGATTGGACCAAGAAAGAAATCAAAAAATATTATAAAGGGGATTTTTTTATTGTCTCTAATCCCGAGTTTTTAAGGGAGGGCGTTGCCATTAAAGATTTTTTAGAACCGGACAGGGTCGTTTTTGGGACCGAGAATGAGAAAGCAAAAGAAATAATGCTGGATATCTATTCCTCCGTAAATGCTCCCAAACTGGCGATTGACATCAGAAGCGCTGAGCTTATCAAGTATGCTTCCAACGCGTTTTTGGCCGTTAAGATTTCTTTTATCAATGAGATCGCTAATATTTGTGAAAGAGGGGGAGGAGATGTTGAGAAAATAGCCGAAGGCATCGGCTTGGATAAAAGGATCGGCAAAGGTTTTTTAAAATCCGGTATTGGATACGGCGGCTCTTGTTTCCCAAAAGATATAGACGGATTGATCAAAGTGGCGGATCGTAAAAAATATAGTTTTAGAATTTTAAAAGCGGTAACAATTGTTAATAAAAATCAACAACTAAATTTTGTTAGAAAGATCAAAAAGATCTTAAAAAAAGTGAATGGGAATACTGTCTGCGTATGGGGTTTAGCTTTTAAGCCCAATACCGATGATGTCCGTAAATCACCGGCAAGCGAGATAGTAAGGCTTCTTCAGAGATCGGGATGTGAAATTCAAGCTTACGATCCTATAGCTATGGAAAATGCCAGAAAAGAATTACCGAAGAAAAACATTAAGTTTTGCAAGGATCCTTTTGAAGCGGCAAAAAATGCCGATATTTTGGCCTTAGCCACCGAGTGGCCGGAATTTTCAGAAGTTGATATGGATAAAGTGAAAAAGTTGATGCGCCATCCTTATTTTTTAGACGGCCGGAACCAATTTGAGCCGGAAGAAATGGGAAAGATCGGTTTCTATTATGAGGGGATCGGAAGGAAAAAAGTTTTATAATTCAAACAGTGCCAACATAGTATAATCCTATAGACAAAACCATGGATCCAAAAGTTTCAGTAATAATCCCAACATACAATCGAGAAAAATTATTACCTCGGGCGATCCAAAGCGTTCTTGACCAAACTTATTCAAATTTTGAATTGATCGTTGTTGATGACGGTTCGCCGGATAATACTAAAAAAATAGTGGAGGAATTCCAGAAAAAAGATAAAAGAATAAAATATATTTGGCAGGAAAATTTTGGGGGGAATTCTAAGACGATAAATACCGGGATCAAAGCCAGCCAAGGCGAGTACATAGCCCTTTTAGAAGATGATGATGAGTGGTTGCCGAAAAAATTAGAGAAGCAGCTAGAAGTCTTCCAAAATTCAAAAAAGGAAAGATTGGGGTTGGTGGGATGCGAGATCATAAAGGTTTATGACAATAAAAAAACAGAGGCCGTGAAGACTTGTGACATTCCAGAGAATAGTTATAAAGTAGTCGCCGAGAAACTCTTAGATAACAAAATTTTTTTT
>CAIMDX010000059.1 GCA_903839905.1 uncultured bacterium | reverse complement strand
CGGACCGACATCAAAACGGAAAGCGTGGGAGAAAATCCGGAAAGAAGAATAGCTATTAAGCCAGTTTAATAATTTATCTCAAACAAAAAATAGCCTTTTAAAGGCTATTTTTTATTCGCATCATCAACTATTTATTGAAAATTCTAACTGAGGTGCATTCCATACAGGGTTCGTTTTTTTGCCAAAAATTATAAAAGCTGGACTGGCACCGGCCGATCCATTGGTCATTTAAATTAGCGTCAGGCTTATCAATAATCTGGCATTTCTTGTTTTTTGTGTCAGAGCAATCTGTCCCGTCGCAGAATACGACGATCCTGTTCCCCGAGAGGTCTAGGGACCAAACATTTTTATTTAAAGATGGCTCAGCGGAGGCTAAGTCTATTGTTGCCTCGCCATCCGTTCCCCAGGTTTTTCCGTCGGAGTTCGGAAGGGAGTATAAATCAACTCTTCCGTGGTTATCTCCGCTAGGCTTATAAGTATAAACCTTTATTGAAGATGCCCAGCCGCTGTCTATGGTATATTCTTCGGCATGCAAATTTAAGGTGGCTGCGCTACTGAACCCTTGTTGGACCGGAGGAGTGTAATATGTGGTCCCAGCTGGCGGAGTATAGTATGAAGCTCCGGCTGGAGCAGGAGTTGAATCCGTTGATGTCGGATTTTTATAGATTGCCAGCCCCCCGACTTTATAGTTTTCTTCTTCAAAAACAACGCCGACATATTTAGTGACAACCTTTCCGCTTTGGTCTCTTTCGTCAATGATTTTTATTTTTGTGTATTTATTATCGTTGGTTCCGAAGCTTGGGGTGTCGTAGCTATAAGAATCGCAAAAATCTTTGCCTGACTGACTATAGCAAAGCTGTATTCCCGGAGTTTTCCAAATGATTTCCATTGATTTCGGGTTGTCGTTCACATTACTTGGTTCGGCTTTTGTCCGTTCCCCAGTCCAACCCTTTTCTCTGTAAAAGTAGACATCTATTTTAGCTGGGTCAAAATCAATATTATTGATTGGCTTTAAATCTCCGACAGAAGAAGAATAGGTTTCCTGGTTGTCGTTAGGGTCGGCATTGGCAAAAGTTACCGTGACGCCTTCTTTTTGGATTGGCGCGATATTAAAAGCGGTTAATTGCGGGTTGATTGTATTCAAAATCAGCCAGGAGCAAAGAACAATAACCATGCCTAGAAAAGCAGAAAAGATCTCTTCTCTGGCGGCGGCTGTTTTGCTTGTATTTCCGGCCGAAGTCAGCCATTTAAAACCGCTAGAGACCATCATGACGAAAACAATAAGCCCGGAGATTAGCACGGTAAAAGCAAAAATATATTTCAAATATTCTACCAAGGACGGTTTAACTGAAAGTTTGATATTCCCCAAGGGAGGATAAGATAATTCCAGCGCAGCGAAGCATATTTCGGCGGAGATAAATCCTGCGAAGATAAGGGCTGCTAATAATAATTTTTTATTGATCATATAAGTTTATTGTAGTACTTATGGTTATTTTGTTGTACAGCAGAAAAAATTTCCCGGACTTTTGCATCCTAGGCATTCAGCGCATTTATTTTTATCTCCTTCGGAATTTCCTGCGCAAGCGTCTTTGCATTCTTGGCTTAATTCATCTCTTACAAAATCAAGGCTCTCTTGGCAAGACAGCAGCGCCTTTCCAACTTTGGCTCCCTCCATCACTTCTTGCCATTCTTGCGGAGTTGAGAAGCAAGAGTCAAAAAGACCTCTGGACGCGTCAAGCTTTGCCTGGATTGTTTCTGATCTGGTTTTATTGCTGATATCCGCCGGATAAAGACCGATTGGCACCGGCAGGAAAGGATTTAGATAGGGTTTAATGGAAAAAGAAAAATCTGTTTTCTCTATAGCTTTTTTAGCGGCTTTTTGAGATTCTTCAATGTCATTGTAAAGAGATTCTATCTTTGCGAAGCCGGAGATGATTTTATCTTCGGGGCAAATTTCCCCTCCGCAACTGCTGGCCTCGCAATAAGAAGAAGATATCATTCCCCCCTGGCCGTCTGGAAGAGAAGAGCTAATCAGTTTGCAAGACGGGGTGCATTTATTAATATCACAGCTCTGAACAGAAGAAATTAGCTGTTCGGAAGCGGATATCTCCTGCCTTAATAAGCTTTGCAAATTGATTGCATCATTTCGCACGCCGCCCATAAACCCGATGGTCTCTTCTATGGTTTCCCCTATTGGAATCTCTTGGTTACAAGAAATAGATTCTCCGCTGGTGTTTTCTTCCGCCTTGGCATTATGTAAGGGAAAGTACAGCCCTAAAATGGAGAAGGCAACAATTATTCCTGCAAAAAATATTTTTAAATTTTTATTCATATTTTTTTATTTTGAAAAACTATAAATAGACCCGCTACACTTATTTAAGTCGTTCAAAGTAATTGTTTTATATATGTAATGGCATGGGTCCATAACATAAAAATAGTTTATTGTGTCGCCGGTGTAATTTACTCCGTTAATCACTAAAAGATGCCCTCCATATTGAGCATAAGGACCAAAAGTACAGGTGACTATCATTACCGGATGGTTTTGCAGAATTTCATTTTTAATTATTTGAGGGGTCCTTGCCAGTTTTTCATAGCTTATATTGTATTTTGAGCTGACATAGCCGGAAGCGGAAGCGGCGGAGGTGATACCGTCGGAGCAAGAAAACATTCCTCCTTGGTTTCTAAGCTCTCCAGCTAGGCTCTCCGGCGTTACATTTGAAGATGGGTCAAAATACCGGATTATTGTAGCTAGAGAGGTCGGACCGCACCCAACCCATCTGATGCACGAAGATTGTCTTGGGTCGCTTTGGTTTAAATATGGATAATTTTTTATTTTATAATCTGCACTGCCTTCCGGCGGATTACCGTTGGTCGGAGCTTGATCGTTAGCCATCGTCGGAGCTTCTTCAGCGGAAACTATTTCAACTGCATCTTCAACGGAAGTTGATTTTAAGGCAGCACCAATATTAAAATTTTCGCAATAAAAAGTAACGGGATCATCTATCGTTTTTCCATTAAAAGATATCTTATTACTCGGCCATCCGGTTAATGTTTTAATTTCAAATCCATCTTTCCCCATCATCGCGGTTGCCTCCATAAGGTCGTTCTGGGTCATTAACGGAGTATCACAAGCGCCAGTAAGAAGAGAGGCAGCTATTTTTAGCTCATTTCTGCCGTCGTCAAAGTCCCATCGAGTTGCCACAAATGTATCTTTCTGAAATGTTTTCAACTCTTCAATAAAGTTTTTTATTTCACTTATCTTTGCATTTATGGCATTTTGATCGCAGCGCACCTGGCATCCTTCCCTTGCGCAGCCGCCAGCCGTGTCTCCGCAATTAGAGTTCCCGCAACTGCAAGCAAGAGCCAAATCTTTCAAGCCTTCGTTAAGCTGTTTGAGTTTTTCGGCTTTTTCTTTAATTTCTTCATCTTTTTGGTTAACCTCGTCCAATTTAGCCTGGGCTTCGTTTCCGGTCAATGCTTTCTCTATTAATGTGCCAACAGGTATTTGTAAAAAGGTTCTTTTCGTGTCTGTTTTTTCTTCAGCCGGGATGGTTATGGTGGCTGGAATAATTTTTTTATCAAAAGAAAATAAGAGCATCCGCGGGTTCAAGGCGTATAAAAGCAGCCAAGAGCAAAGGATTATTGCTACGCCTAAAAAACCGGAAGTTATTTTGTCTTTGGCTATTTTTGTTTTAGCGGTATTCCCAGAGGAAGAAAGATAGGAAAATCCTCCCTGGACCAAGACGGCAAAAAGAATCAGCCCGGCTATCGCAAAAGCGAAATTGAAAAGGTATTTAATATAAGATTCAAGGCCAGATTCAGTGCTTGTTGGGGTTTCCACCTCTGGTATTTGCAGATAAGAGACTTCAAGGTCGCTGGCGTGAACCTTTAAACAGAAAAAAAGTCCTGCACAAAAACAAGCCAAGATGAAAAATTTAAAAAATTTTTGCTGGGATTTTTTCATATCAGCTGTTGTAAATTAATTCTGAATAAACAAGGATAGACCAAAGAGGCAAGGCGTTGACGAAAGGTATTAATTCTCCGATAAAAGCGATTGGCCTTAACCATTTAATCCATCTGGATTTTTTCGCTGTTTTAGCCGCACCGGATGATGCCGCAGGAATCGGTTTTGATGTTTTATGGGCGCTTTCTTCTGGCTTAGCGGCTTGCGACGATTTAGATTTTTCTGGTTCTTGGTTTGATTGCTTAGTCGCTTCTTCTGAAGATTGGAAGCTCCCCCTTACCATCAGCCAAAAGCCAAAAAATATGTCCGGAATGAAAAGCCACGGGAAGCCGAAAAAACCCAAAATATCAATAATCGCCGCGGCGCTCATCATCACCATCCCCTCCGGCGTTACCAGGGATAAAAAATTTGCCCCTCCGGCGCTGTTTTCAATGTTTTCAGTTTTTCCAGCTTCAATTTCTTCTGCTTCTTCAGGCATTTTTAAAATCAGCGCTAAATGTTATTCTTAGCTTCTTTTATTTTTAAAATTTGTTCCGGGCTGGAAGTGATGATCTGATCTTCGGTGTAGGACGCGACAATTTTAATGGACACATGCTTTTGGCCGGCAAAAAAGATTCCCTCCCCTACGGGCGTTTCCAGAAGCAAGAATTTTTCTTGTTCGGTTAGGTTAAAAGTTTGCTGCAAGACATCAACAGTGGCAGGGCTTTGTTTGAGAAGAAGCTGGAGGGAGGAGTTGGTAATGATCGGTTTGCCATAGGAAGATTTCATAAAATCGGAAACATCCTGCGTGATAGTGGTTACCCCCAGCCAGTATTTGCGGGCGCGTTTGGCCATGCCGTATAAGAACGAAGCTCCGTCTTCAGACTGCATTAGCCACCAAGCCTCATCAATGATCAATATCCTTTTTTTCAATTCGGCCCGGATTTCGTTCCAGATGTAGCGCATAATGATAAACATTGCCATCGGCCTTAATTCGTCTTCCATATCTCTGATGCCGAAAACAACCAATTGCTTATCCATAGAAATATTGGATTGCTGGTTGAAAAAAGAAGAGAATGTTCCGCGAGTGAATTTTCGCACTCTTTGGACAAGCGAATCGGCTCCCTGCATTGTTTCCAGAACTGATTCCAAGTCCGACATAACAGGAGTTTTTTCTTTCCAGGTGGAAGGGTCGGAATCCGCAGTGATATCTTTGGCGGCATAGGTTTCGGCCAGAGCTTGATCAATAATTGCGTCTTCTTCCGGATTCAACCCCCCAAGCATCAGTCTGACCAGGCCGACCAAGTTAATAATATTTGATCTTAAGACATCTTCCGGTTTTTCATCTTCGCGCGGAATTGGAAGGTCAAATGGATTGATGTGGTTTTCTGAGCTTAAAGATATCTTGAAAAAAGATCCCCCTACTGCATCGGAAAGCATTTCGTATTCATTTTCCGGGTCAACAATGATTGCCTCCACTCCCATCATTAAGGATCGCAAAACCTCCAACTTGACCGCATAAGATTTTCCAGAGCCGGATTTGGCGAAGATTACCATATTGGCATTTTCCAAAGTGAACCGGTCAAAAAGCACTAAGGAGCTATTGTGCTTATTCATGCCGTATAGAATTCCTTCATTGGAGCTTAAGTCAAAAGAAACAAAAGGAAAAACAGAAGAAAGCGGACCGGTATTGATGCTGGTGTGAACCTGCAATTGGTCCATGGCGTAAGGAGAAACGGAAAGGAACCCTTCTTTTTGCTGGTAAAGGGCCGGCTTTAAATAAATCAAGCGCGATTCAAGTACTGATCTTAAAGTTGTTTCAATATCGGTAAGCTGGGTTTCGGTGTCGGCGTAGACGGTGATATATAGGCCGAATTTGAACATTTTTTCCTGCGCTGTTTGCAGGCTGTCGCGCAAGTTCTCCAGATCGCTGTAAGCGGTTTCCAAAGCCGGGTCCCTGATCATTCCCTTTTCTTCATTTTTAATAATATCCACCTGGATTTCGGTAACTTTTCTTCTTAATTTTTTTAGTGTGTCGGCGGTTTCCATCGGGTGGAAAAAGAAAGAAATATCCAGTGGTATGTCTAAATTGATGATTGGAGAAAGCCAGCCGGTGGTGAGATATCTTGGATAAGAGAAAACAAAATAAGTCTTGGCTAATTTCTCGCCAAGCTTAATCAAGTTTTGCTTGATCTCTATTGAAGCAGGCGCGATTATGTCTTTCGCGTCCATATGCTCTGCTTCAAAGAGTTTTTCTGGTTTGTTTTTTTTGAAAAAGGCCATTGTTATTTTTTTGAAAATAAAATTAAATCAGCATCTCCGGCGGCAATTCCGGATAATAACCGGATTCTGCTTCTTTGGGATGGTGGAAAGCCCAAAGGACTTCTATAAGCTCGGGGGTATTTAACGGGCTGGCTCTTAAACCGCAACGCCTTAATCCCAAAACGACATATTCCATTCTTTGCCAAAGTTGGTATTTGCCGCGCTGGAATTTTTCTTCGGTCAAATCTTTTTTGCCTGCTTTAGCGTTTTTTTCAGCAGATCCGGCTACTCCAGGAATCTCTGCTAGCGGATAATAGGGCGCAACCACATAAAAATTCTTGGCCATAATTGAACCGCCGCTTATTATCTGCTCTATGAATTTTCTATATTCGGCTGTTTGGACTTTTAATAATTCGTTTTTTTGGCCGGCCTCTATCTCTTTCAGCTTCTCAAGATAGCCGGTGATATTAAGCTTTCTGGACTGCGCTATAATCTGGCAAGAGAAGTCTAGGGAATTCAAAAAATCTTGGAATTGATAAATGATGGCGGTTTGTTCGTCTTCTGATTTCAAGGCAAAGTTTAAAGACGAGACAAGCAAAACGCCTCTTAAAGATTTGTCTTTCATTACTATCACCCCCTCTCTGATCTGGCCTATGGGAAGAAATTGTTGGGTTGCCGTGTTTTTCATAAACTATCCTCCGAATTCTATTTTTTTATTTAAGTCTTTTATTTTACTGGCGCTGGCAATCCTTAACGGAGATTCCGTTCCAATTTCTTTTTTGGCCGGAGCAGCAGCTTTTTTTTCGTAGTAGACGGTGACTTCTTTTCTTTTCCAAAGATAAAGCTTGGAAGCGGAAAGGAACGACAGGAAATTTTTCAAGACGGTTGTCAGATTTAACCCGTTGATCTTTAGAAAGGATAAAGCCCCCGCGCCGCTGACGAACAAAACAGAAATCGCTATAAAAATCATAAAATTGGATTTGCCGAATAATATCCAAGCGAAAAGGGCGCCGCCGGCGGCAAAAGCGAAAATAAGGGTTTGCCTGGCCGTTAGCGGGCCTAAAAATCCGGTTTCTTTTTCAATGAATTGAGGGACTTGAAATTGCATAATTTAAAATAAAATTTAGCCGCCTATGGGTTCGCGGTAAGAATCGGAAGATTTATTTGCTGTTGTTTCATTTGCCGCAGTTTTCTTAGTCTCTTTTTTTGAATCGGCTGTTGCCGTTTTCTCCCGTAAAATTTCCTTTATTTGTTCTTCCGGATTTATTCCGGTTTTTATTTTTATTTCTATTTCTTTTATTCTCGTTTCTTTTTCTGTGACTATTCCAGCTTCTATCTTCTCTTCGTTCGCTTTGACCTCTTTTTTATCTTTGGACAAATAAAGCTCTGCTAATTGATCTCTGACAGGTTCCAAAATAGAGCCGTACACTATTTGGCAGATATTTTCAGCAGCCTTTGGTTCTAAGTTTAAATCCAATTCTAAGGCGGGCTGGAATTGTTCAGGAGGAAGAAGGCCCAGTAAAATATTACCGACATAACCGGCAATCTTGGAGATTCGCTCATCTTCTACTCCGTTGTCGGCGCAAGCGTTAAAAATCGTTTCAGCTGTTTCTTCGGAGAAGACGGCATCTTGCAATTCTTTCGGCAAAGCTTTATATGTTGTCCAAAATTGTTCTTTGGAAATTTTTTCTTGCATATCTAAAAATATTTTAACATAAATCCGCTTTTGTCAAAAGCAGATTTTTCCCCTGCTCCTTAAATAATTTTATTTTTTTATATAATTTGGCGAGCCTTCGGGAGGTCCCTTAAGCTTATAAAATATTTGACAGTATCACTAAAACATTGTATAAAATAAACATCTAAAGCTTGGCTAGGCCAAGGCTGAAATAATAAAATAACCTTTAAAAGGTTATCTTTTCAGCCAATGGTCGACAACCAAGGCTGAAGGAGATCTTTTAAAAAAATAGATATGGAAGAAGAAAAAAAAGAAACAGCAGGAGTACCTACCCAGTCGAAAGAAAATAACCCTCCATTAAGAAAAAAGAAACGAAGGTTTGCGACCAAAATAGAGAATGGTTATTATAAATTTGTGGAAAAAGAAGGGCAATTCATGAAAGGCCTTCTCAATTATGACGGCTATATTGAGGATAAAAAAGGAAATATAATTCCCGGGAAGAGTGAAAAGTATTTTTTGGGAGGTATCCGGATTTTTAGCTTGAACATTTTGAACTATATAGCCGAAAAAGAATTTGATTGGACATCCGTTGATGAAGCCGGGAATCCAAAACGCCATATAGAGAGAATGGTTGACTATATATATCTGATTCCCGACAACTATTATTCAGAGATAATAGGCGCAAAGGAAGCAGGACTGCTTACTCTCCCAAAAATAAGAGTTAGCTATACTTTAAGGGTAAAAAACCCGAAGAAGGCCAGATATGGATGTAACCACTGGGTTAGGATGGCTTTAACGATCTTAGATCCAGCGATAAGAGATTTTATCGGAGAGAGAAGCATAGATGATATAACCAAAGCGCCCGGAGATCTTGGCGACGAGATTATGGTAGAGATGAAGAAAGAGAAAATCCTTGATGAGCTAGATAAATACGGAATAGAACTGTTGAAGGTTTGGATAATACAGATAGTAACCCCCCCGGAATGGCAAGATGCTCTTGCAGCCAAATTAAAGGCGAAGAAAGAAGCAGAAGCAGCTATTGAAGAGGCTGAAGGAATTCGCCAGTCCAAGATAAAAGTGGCCGAGGGAAACAAGGTTGCGGCTATTCTCTATAAAGACGGAGAGCGAGCAATGGTTGATATGTTAATAGAAAAGTTTGGCAAAGAAGAGGCAGCAGCTATTTATCAAACAGCCTTACTCACAACTTCATCTTTGGCAGTTGATCTGAAGAGCGAGCATATACGCGGGCTAGGCGATTTTTCTAAAGCTGTTAAAGACGCGATAGAAAAACGCTAAGCGAAAGAAAAAAGCAACAAAAAAGAGGCCAATTTAATTGGCCTCTTTTTCTTTAGTATTTTTTATTTTTATTTCTGTTTTCGTTTATTATTTCAGCGGTAGATTTTCTGCCCCCTTCAGGTTTTCTTCCCGCTTGTTCCCTTGTTTCGGCTTTTTGAGGTTCGGACGAAGCTGCTTTTTTTAAGGCATCTCCTATATCGGATGCTGACATGGGCCTTTCGTTTTTATCAAGGAAACCGGTTTTATGAAGAGCGCTTTCTTGGGATTGGCTAGCGGCTTGTTTCGCTCCTTTTCTGATTGCTTGGATTTCCTCTTGTCCTATCCGTTGGCCGTCTTTTTTCGGCAAAGTGAATCCGGAATCTTGGGCAGCGTTGCTGACACGGAACATCAATGCTCCTGGGTTACTTGAAAGCATTTCCTCAAATCCGACCGCATCGGCGGCTTCGCAATATTTTTCTATAAAATTGCCTTCAAACTCTTCGGCAGCTGCTTTAATTTTGTTGCCGCCCCAAAGTTTTGCAGCAGCATTCATCATCGGCTCGGAATTGGAGATGTCTCCTCCGTACTTTTTGATGGCGTCTACATCAATATTATCCATCAGCCTGTCGGTTTGGTTTTTCCATTTGCCTTTCTTCCAGCCTTCTTTTCCTATGTCTTCAGCCTTGAACCCTATGTCTTCAGCCTTAATCTCATCTTTATCTTTAGCTTTTGCAAGCAGGGCAATACTTCCTAAAATATCAGCTTCCTTATTTTTCCCTTCTTTTAGCAATCCCCCTATCATTGCTTCAATTTGCTCTTTGGTCATAACTTCCAGCTCTTTCTTGGCTGCTTTGTTTTTACCCTTGTCTTTATCTTTTAAATAAGATACTAAAACTAAACCATTGCTCAATGTGTTCTTTTCTCCGAGAACTCCGCCTTTCAATGCTCCTGGAAGCTCTTTAGCTTTCATCTTTTCAGCTTTTTTCGTTGTCTCATCTATATATTCATCTCTTTTCATAGACAAAGCTGTGCCAGTTGCTTCGGTAGCTCTGCCAAATGTTCCCAGCCCTTTGGCGGCTTGCCTTTGGGCCCAGCCTCCAATCCCTTTTTTGCCTTCACCCCAAGAAGGAGACAAGTTTTTGCCTATGGCAGATAGTTTATTGGATGCTGTCCCCGTTGCCCCTGATCTGACCATGCCTTTGCCCATATCTCTTACTGGTTCTTTCAGGAATTTTTTTGATCCCCAGCTTCCCAGTTTTCTGGTTTGTCCTTGGGCGTAGCTGATTACTGCGCCAGAGCCCATTGCGCTAGTGTTAAGAGAAACAAAAAATCCTATAAACAAGAAAGTAATGGCGACTAAATAAGGCATTACCGTGTCCATTCCGAAAAATCCGGTGTCTTGTCCGGATGGAGCCATTACCAAATTTCCTTGGGAGATCAAGCCGATCATCTGCTGGCCGAGGTAAAGGAAAAAAGCCGCACTAGCTCCCACAAAGGACCAATTAATGAATTGGCTGAACCAAGTATTGAATATTTTTCTGGTGGAAGGAAGGATGTAGCAGGCAAAAGCCAAAGGAGACAGAATGACCAAAGTCCAAAGAGCGGCGTATCTCATGGCAAAAAGGATGCCGAACAGGAAAAGAACAATGGCCAAAGAGATATTGAAAACTATCATAATCACGACTTGCATTAAAGATCGGGGATCTAAAAATTCGGCCATTGATGAGAGGCTGCGGAAATGAGAGGCTAAGTTATTTCCTTGAGCTGTTAGAGCATTTGAAAAAACTTTTGAAGCTGAAAGTCCGCTTCCCATAAAAAAGTTCATTATTATATTGGCAGCGTCTATGATCAGTCCGCAAAAGATGGGAGCAAAAAAATTAATCAAAAAAATGACGATAAGCAAATTGGCGAAATTTTTTCTGGCATCAAATTTATCCAGTCTTAAAGCTGTGCCGATGCCGATAGCCAAAAGAGAGAGGAGAATAATAATATTGGCAAACCCCAAAGTAATATTTAATCCAAGCGTTACAAATTCGTTGCTTGTGTATTTAGCAGTGATAAAGTGCGGGCTGGCCATTATCTCCAAAAATCCTCCGGCTAGCCCTAAAAGACCAGTAGTCAGTAAAAGTATAAGCTGGCAGATTGCTTGCAGTATGGCAATGACAATAGGGGTGGCTATGTCAAAAGCGGCGTGGCAAGTTGGAGTAAAGAAAAAAAGAAGAGCAAAGGCTGTAACGAAACAAAGAATGATTTTGTTTGTTTTTTTAAGCATTGAAAGTTTTGGTTAGATTTATCCAGTCCCCTATCAATAAAGTTTCTGCTCTTCGGGCTGGCTGGATGTTATTTTCTAAAAGCCAATTATTGATTTCTATTTTATCAGCTTTCAATGATTTTGATAAGTTGTTGATAAGTTGTTTGCGCGGCTGGGAGAAGCCGGCCTTTAAAATTTTGAAAAAAAGGTCGCGATCAACTTCCGGCGCAGGATTTTTGGGAGTGATTTTTATAATCGCCGCGTCCACGGCCGGGACCGGCCAAAAAGAATGTCTTTTAATATAGCCGGCTAGCTTGGGCTGGGCGTAAAATTGGACCGATGCGGAGAGTAAAGTCATTTTTGGCGGCAGGCTCGCGATGCGCTGGCCAACTTCTTTTTGTAAAATAAAGACCATGTCTTTGGGCGGCTGGGGCGTTTCCAAAAGAAGGCGGATCAAATGAGCGGTTAAATAAAAAGGAATGTTTCCGGCAACTTTATAATCCTGTCCGGCCAATCCTCCCTTTTCCAGGAATTTCATAATATCGTCATGGACGATTTCTACATTATCAATTTGAAGTTCAGCCAGTTCTTTGGAAAGGACCTCAATCATTTGAGGATCTTTTTCAACGGCGATTACTTTTCGGGCCGACAGAGCCAGTTCTTTGGTTAAAACGCCGATGCCCGGTCCGACTTCCAGGACAAGGTCGGTTTTCTCTATTTGTCCGGCTTTGATCAATTTTTCAACCACTCCTTTGTTCACCAAAAAGTTCTGGCCCAGTCCTTTTTGGGGGGATAGACCGTATTTTTCCAAAAGCTCTTTAGTCTGTTTGATTGTGGACAATTGGCTTGACATTTGGGCTTAAAAATCTTAAATTATATAGCGTATTTCTAAATATTTCCAAACCTTAATTAAGAGTCTGAATCTAAGAGGAATGAAAGACGGCATGACCAAGAAGGGCCTTCTTTTTTGCTTTTTGGGCATATTTGCTTCTTTTGCTTTTTTCAGCCTGGCAAAAACTGTCAATAATAGCAATAGCTGTAATGATCCTAAAAAAACAGCTGGAAAATCTATCTCCTGTGCGCTTTTAAGCGCCCAGAACACCGTAGATTCAACTCAAAACCTTATTATACTAGAGGGCACCAGCTTAAAAAGCGTGCCCTCTCCTGTTTTTGTAAAGCCTCAAACATTGGCGACCATAGCCGATTTGAGCGAAGAAATAAGCCAGGCGGAACAAGGAGAACGCGATATTATCCAGTATACTGTAAAAGAAGGAGACACTCTAGCCAGCCTTGCAGTAAAGTTTAAGATTAGTTTGGAAACAATCCTTTGGGCTAACGATCTGAAAAAGGGGTCGGCTGTCAAAGTTGGGCAAAAGCTGGTTATTCTGCCTACTTCGGGCGTGATGCACATTATTAAAGAGGAAGAAACCGTTTCCCAGATAGCTAAAACTTATAAAGCAGACCAAGACCAGGTCCTGGCTTTTAACCAATTGGAGATCGGTTCCGAGCTAATGGTTGGAGACATCATTATCATCCCGGGAGGAAAAATATCGGTTCCTACAGCTGCCAGTACTCCAGTTATAGCTCAAAGTATTGGGAATATTCTACCGGACGGCTTCTTTATCGTACCGACAACCGGAAAGATCACGCAAACACTTCATCTATATAATGCCGTTGATATTGCCAATCAATGCGGGACTCCTGTTTTTGCCGCTGCCGGAGGGAAGGTCCAATTCGCTGCCAACCAATGGCCGTTCGGCAATTATATTAAGATATTGCATCCGGATAGCGTTGTTTCTATCTATGCCCATCTTTCCAAGATATCGGTCTCTGTTGGAGAAGATGTTTCCCAAGGCCAATTGATCGGATATATAGGTAATACCGGCCAGGTTGTCGGGGTGACCGGATGCCATTTGCATTTTGATGTCCGCGGCACTGCCAATCCCCTTGCCAAATATAAATACGGCTCCAATCTATCTTTTAAGAAGAAATAAAAACCGGTTAGGTTTTCTGTCTATACATTAGCGCTTCCATTATATGGGAGTTTTTTATTTCTGCTGAATTTTCCAGATCGGCTATAGTGCGGGACACTTTTAAAACCTTATGAAAACCGCGAGCCGAAAGCTTGCCGGAATTGACTGCCTTCTTTAATATCTCTTTTGATTCGCCGTCTATTTGGCAGAATTCTTCTATTTGAGGTACGGCCATTTCGCTATTGGTAAAAATTCCCGGAATTTTTACCAGCCTTTCTTTTTGGATGGTCCTGGCTCGGCTGACTTTTTCTTTTATTTTTTCGCTTTGGTTTTTGTTTTCTTTTGCCGTGAGTTTTTCAAATTTTATTTGGGGAACTTTGATAAATAGATCAATCCGGTCCATGATCGGGCCGGAAAGCTTGCGGCGGTATTTTAAGATCTGTGCCGGCACGCAAGAACATTCTTTTTCAGGGTCGTTGAAATTACCGCAAGGGCAGGGATTGGCCGCGGCCACCAGGGTGAAGCGGGCAGGTAAGTTGGCTCGGCTATTGGAGCGCAAAATGGAAACAGCTCCCTCTTCCATCGGCTGGCGCAGGCTTTCCAAAACATCGCGGTGGAATTCCGGAAATTCATCTAAAAATAAAATTCCCCGGTGGGCCAAAGTTATTTCTCCGGGCATCAAAGGGTTGCCGCCGCCGATCAAAGCAGCGCTTGAAGCAGTATGGTGCGGAGCGCGGAAAGGCCGGTTTTTTAAAATGAAATTATTTTCAAGAAGAAGGCCGCTGGCGCTGTAAATTTTAGTGACTTCCAAGGATTCTTCAAAGGAAAGGGGCGGTAAAATAGAAGCCATGGCTTTAGCCAGTAATGTTTTGCCAGTGCCGGGAGGCCCTTCCATTAAAAGATTATGCCCGCCGGCAGCGGCTACTTCCAAGGCTCTCTTAGCAAGCTCCTGCCCTTGTATCCAGCTTAAATCTATAGAGAGCGGGTCTTTGTCTAATGATAAGTTTTTAGAGCTTTGCGGTTCGCTAACAGTTGGAAGAATATCCAAGCGGCTTTCCAGATAAGCCAAAGCATCCGCAAGGGTTTTAACTCCGATCACTTTTATACCTTCTATTAAAGCCGCTTCTTTGGCATTGGCTTGAGGCAAAATTATTTCTTTGAATCCTTCGTCTTTAGCCTTGGCGGCAATGATAAGACTGCCCCTAATTGGGCGCAGGATGCCGTCAAGGGACAGCTCTCCTATTATTATTCTATACTTTGCCGTAAAAAGAGCTTGTTTTGAAGCTAAAAGGTAGCCCAAGGCAATGGGCAAATCGTACAAAGACCCTTCTTTCTTCAGCCCGGCCGGAGCAAGGCTGACCAAAAGCTTGATCGCTTGGGATGAAGGGCTTTTCAAATGGGAGCTTTTGATGGCCGCGCTGATTCTTTCTTTTGATTCCTGGATAGTTTTGTCGGCTAGTCCGACAATATTAAAACAGCGCAAACCGTAAGAAGCGTCTATTTCCGCTTCTATGATCTGCGCATCAAGGCCGTTCAGAGCAGCCGAGAAAATTTTAATAGGCATCCTCCGCTAAATCCCAATGACCAAATCCCAATGACCAACCAAATCCTAAATCCCAAATTTTAGTTCGTTTGGGATTTGGGGCTTAATTGGGCATTGGTCATTGGGGCTTGGGATTTTAAACCAATAATCCGCTGTCATCCTAATCAAACACAAAAAACTGACAGCCATAATAAGAACTACTGAATGCAATCGGTACACCATCTGGCTTCTGGGCAGACTTCCAGCCTGGCTTGGGAAATTTCTGCGCCGCATTTTTCACAGACGCCGTAAGTATTTTTTTCTATTTTTTCCAGCGCAGCACTGATATCTTTAAGGCTTCCTCCCATAGTTTTTTCAATTGAAAGAAGGCTTTCATATTCTTCCACTTCATCGGCTTCGTCTTCCAGTCCGCTCCCCTCAAATTGCGGATAGCGGGCCTTCCAGCCCTTTTTATTTTCAGGGTCTTCATTGGCAAACCCGCCCAATTCTTTTTCCAAAGCATTTTTTTTCTGCTCCAGTTTCGTTTTTATTTTTTCTAAGAATTCTTTATTAGCCATTTTATAAGTCGGAACAAAATGCCAGCCCGGATTATTTTTTAAATAAAAATATTGCTGCGGCCGTTATTGCCCCTAAAATTATTAAAATTAAAATCCTGATTAAAATTTTTATGAAAAAAGATTGTTTAGCCATTGTATCGGCTTGATCTATCTTCTATCATT
>CAIMDX010000058.1 GCA_903839905.1 uncultured bacterium | reverse complement strand
CCGTTAAATTACTTAAATTTTCCCAAAAAGAATATGGCCATAACAAAATCAGCCAAAAAAGCACAGCGCCAATCTGTAAAAAGAAAACTGGGCAATCTGCAATACAAAAAAGCGATTAAAGAAGCTCTGAAACAAGTGAGGGTTTTGGCTGCTGCCAAAAAAGGAGAGGAATTAAAAAAAATATTACCGCAAGTTTATAAAGCGCTTGATAAGGCTGCCAAAGCCGGCGTTATCAAAAAAAACAACGCCAGCCGCAGAAAATCAAGAATCTCAATATTCGCCGCTAAAGTCGGTAAAGAAAAATAGCACTAAAGCTGGGCTACAAAAATATCTAAGGCAATCTCCGGGGTTAATTCCCCGGTTTTTGTTGCCAAGTCTATTTTAAAAATATTTTGGTATATTTTTTTGAGCTCTTCCAATGTGAAATGGTTGGATTGATAAAAAGCCTTCCTGAAAACGAAAGGATGGATTCCAAGTTCTTTGGCCCAGGCATTAAGCTGTCCGGGGGCATCCGGGTCCCCTTCCTGGCATTTGGCTTTGGCTATGATCAAGTTTCTGAACTGGAAATTAATCATTGAAAAAATATAAAAAGGGGATTCTCCTTTATCTAAATGCTTTTTAATCAAGAGAAAGGCATTTTTTTTATCTTTTTGGGCTATATAGTCAATGGTTTTAAAAATATCTGTTTCAACTTTCGGCCTTACCAATAAATCAACATCCTTTGCCGTAATTTTTTCCTTATATCTGAAGCTGGCCAACTTCTTAATCTCGTTAGACATCTGCCAAAGGTCTCCGCCGACATCTTGAGCCAGCTTTTCAATAGCTTGGGGATCGGCCTCGGCTTGATACCCGTCAAATTCCTTTCTTATCCAATTTTTAAGCTTGGCGCCTGACAAAAGTTCAAACTCCTGGCTCTTTGAGGCCTTTTCCTCTAAAAAAGAAGCTAAAGCGTCTTTGGCTGGCAATTTCCCTTCTTCAAAAAAAACGACTATGTCCTCTGTTTTCAGAAAAGGTTCTTTGTTATTCAAAAAATCTTCTTTGAATTTTTTATTGGCCAAAGCGTTTTTTACGATTGCTAATTTCTTTTCCTTGAACATTGAAATTGATTGGATCTGGCTTTTCAAATCCTGGAAAGAAAGATCCTGCCCCTCAAAAATACTCAAACTCAACCCGTTTTTATGGGCTTTTTTATAGCTTTCAATAATTTCGCCAAGTTTTTTCCGGCTGCGATAAGTGTCCGGACCGTATAAAAAAATGACCATAGATAAATCAAAATGATCATCGCTACGCGAGATCTCGCGTAGCGAGACAATGCCTGCCAGGCAAAATTTGAATAATTCTAAATTTTAAAATTACATACTGTCTTTCTTCTGTCAGAGTAGCCTACGATGCTATTTTTTTGAGTTCATCTCTGGCAAGCGGGACAAAAATGAGCCGATCGACCTCCTATTACTTCTCTTTTTATTTTCCCTCCGCACACAGGGCATTTTTCTCCGGTGCGGCGGTAGACTTTTCTCATTAATTGGAATTTTCCTTTTTCTCCGGAAAGCGTTCGGTAATCGGACATGCTTGACCCTCTGGCTTTAATGGCTTTCTTCAGAATTTCTTTCATCGCCAAATACATCAACTTCATTTCCTGGCCGAAAATCTTATTGGCCGGCCTGAACGGGCTTATCTTCGCCTGCCACAATATCTCATCTGCATAGATATTCCCTATTCCCGCTATTACGCTTTGGTCCATAAGAATTTGCTTGATCTTCCCTTTTCTCTCCTGGATCCTGGCCTTAAAATCATCCAAAGAAAATTTTTTATCCAGCGGCTCCGGACCAAGGTCATTAAAATATTTAGATGAATAAAAATCTTTAGCCTCCCGTAATTCTACTTTGGCAAATTTACGCACATCGGACAAGGCAAGCATTTGACCATTGTCCAGCATAAAAATCAAATGTAAAAATCTATTCATCGGGTCGTCGGCTATCGGACCCGAGACTGCGGCCTTCCAGCTTGATCCTGTTTTTTCCCATTTTCCCAATAGCAAGTGTCCGGTCATTTTTTGATGGATCAAAAGAACTTTTCCTCGCGATAAATCAAAAATAATATTTTTTCCGCGACGGCTGACCTTTTCAATCCTTAGCCCGATAATGGATTTTTTGAATTCCTTAAAATATTTAGGAAATTTTATTAATTTTTCAAAGTCCGTCCAGAAATCAATAAAGGTCCTTTGAAGGACCTTTAGCTTTAAATCTTTAACTATTGTTTCCACTTCGGGAAGCTCGGGCATCTCTATTTCAAATATTGTTCTATCTTATCTATAATCTCTTGCGGCGTAAAATGAGCTTTGACTAAAAAATCGGCTGCGCCAAGTTTAAGGGCTCTGTCTATATCTTCTTTTTGTCCAAGATTGGAGAGAATTATCACCGGTATCTCGGCCGTTTCCGGGTCGGCTTTAATTTGACTTAAAACACCAAAACCATCAATGCCAGGCAGCATCAAGTCCAATAAAACTATCTCCGGCTTTTCTTCCTTGGTTTTTTTTACTCCCTCTTCACCGTCAACGGCAACAACTAAATCTTCACCCATTTTCACGATTTTCTGACTCATTAGCTCTCTCAAAAAACGATCGTCTTCTACTAGCAAAATTTTGTGAGGCATATTTTATTTTTAGCTAAATTAATTATCGTCTTAGCCCAACTTCCGCTAAAATTTATTCCCCGAGAAGTTTTTTGACCTTAGTTATGACTTCTTGAGGATCAAATTCGGTCTTAACCAGCCAATCCTTGGCTCCGAATCTTTTAGCTTGGTCTATTTCTACCGGCTGACCGGAATTAGATATAACGATTATAGGAATGTTTTTAAGCACTGGATCCTGACTCATTTTTTCCATCACCTCAAGGCCTCCCAGTTTCGGCATTATAATATCCGATAAAACTAAGTCAAAAGGCTGGCTTCTCAGTATATCTAAACCATCTTGACCATTTTCTGCCGTTACGATGTCGTAGCCGACTGCCTTGAGTTTCTTTTCAAGCAGATTCAACATTATTTCTTCATCCTCTATAATTAAAATCTTTTTAGCCATAAAATTTCACCTTAGTATATAATATATTCTACTTGTTTTTATAGCGGAAGTAAATACTTTAGCTTTGCGGGATAGGCAAGGTTAGATAGAATGTGGTTCCTTTCCCCTCCTCTGATTCAAACCAAATTTTCCCTCCATGCGCTTCAACAACATTTTTAGCCGTATAAAGCCCCAAGCCAGATCCGTCAACTTCCATCCTGACAACATTTTCCCCCCTGAAAAACTTGGTAAAAATCCTGGACTGCTGGCCTTCTGGTATCCCCAAGCCGTTATCTTTTATTTCAACTTGCAACTCTTTCTCGCTGTTTTCCTTAACGAAAACTTCTACTCTCCCATTTTTGCCATTATTGTTATATTTCAAAGCGTTGGTAACTAAATTATCCAAAGTCAGTTTCATTTTTTCTTTATCAAGCTTGACTATTGGCAATAATGATCTTCCAGCTTTAGTAAAGCTTAAAGATATCTTCCTTTTTTTCGCCTCCTCTTGCATATTATCAACGACCGATTGAATCAATTCTTCTATTTGGACCGGTTCAGGCTTAGATAAAAAGCGGCCTTCTTCAATGCGGGTAACATTTAAAAGATCGTTAACTAGATTAATCATCCTTTCATTGCTAAGGTAGCTTTTCTCTAAAATATCTTTTTGCTCCGGAGTGATAGCTCCTATATCCTGGTCAAGAACCATCCTCAATGTCCATTTTATCGCCGAAAGCGGCGTGCGAAGCTGATGGGCCGAAATTGAAACAAACTCAGTTTTCATTTTCTCAATATTTTTCTCGCGGGTAATATCGTGAAGGACTAATAGCGTTCCCTTTAACTTAGAATCTATTATCAGCATTACGGAAGTAACTTCCAAATAAAAATTAGGGCTGGCCATAAATTCTTTCCTAAACAACTGCTTAATCGGAGAGCCTTCTGAAACCTCCAAGAGTTGCATTAGCATTTTTGTTTTCGGCAGGGCTAAAAACTCGTCCACCCTCTTGCCTACGAGATTCTCTTTTTTTTCATCCAAATACTCTTCCGCCAAAGGGTTCGCCAATTCAAGGATATTATTTTCATCAAAAACCAAAATAGCATCGGAAAAATTTTGGATGATAGCCAAAGTTTTATTTTTTTCCTCCACGGCGATTCTTCTGGCCATTTCCGTATCATCCAAAATATTCAAAAGCGCGCTGCGGGCCTGCCTCAAATCATTTTCCGTTTCCCGATAAGTTGCTTCGCCGGGGCTTGTTTCTTTTTTTTCTTCTTCCAAGGCCATAACATTATTAGCTTATAGTTTGTAGGAGACTTGCCTTCGGCAAGAAAGGAAAAATATATTTTTCCTTTTGCGAAGCAAAACGCCTACAAGCTCAAAACTGCTTCCTATTTCTTTTTATCTCCAAGCTCTTTAGCTTTTTTCACATCATTTTTTAATTCAATCATCCTTAGCTCGCGATCAATCATCAGCTTGTTGAATCTTTCAAGCTCTTTGAGCTTGCCTTGGAGTTCAATCGTTTTCTCCTTAACTTGTTTTTCCAATGTTTCATTGACTTCTTTCAACTGTCTGGTCCTAGCCCCTACTTGAATCTCTAATATGGTACGAGCCTCCTCCAACTCTTTAGTCCTTTGTTCAATAGCGTCCTCTAAAGAATCGTAAGATTTATAAAGTTCTTTTGACATTTCATTAAGCCCCTTCGCCAGCTCGCCGAATTCATCCGATCCTTTTTCGTCTATTTTATAATCAAATTTCCCTTTGGAAAAAAACTCTATCCCTTTTTCCAGCTTTTTTATCGGCTTTAGAACCAAAGAATTCAGAAAAAGGAAAAGAAGCAGCATTAAAAGAACCAGTCCTAATGCTGTAGTCTGCAATATCTTCTCTTGGATAAATTTGAAAGACTTTTGAAAAGAACCGAGAGATGTGACTATCTCATAAGTGCCGTAGCTGGCGCCGGAAAGCCTGATAGGAAAGACTATCTTGAAAAAATTATCTGAATCGCTGAAAACAGGGGCGGAAAATTCTATTTCTTCCAATCTGCCGGACTGGAGAACCTCATAATTTTCAGGGCTTGCTTCCTTTCCGATCAATTTGAAATCCAAAGAGGAGACAGTCGTCATTTTGCCGTTTTGCATCAAATTGATGTCTGCCTTGACTAAATTGGGGTAAGAGGCATTCAAGCTATAGATAATTTCCTGCGTCTTTGTTTCATTAGTGAAGTCTTTTGGCTGGATAAAAACGGACTGCAGATATCTGGAGCAAGCGTAAGCTTGGTTTTTTTCAAAATCCAAAAATGCCTCTTTTTGATAAAAAATTATCAAATAAAAAATCAGGAAAAAAATTGAAGAGCAAAAAAAGACTATCCCGCCGATTATTTTAAGCTGTAAATAGCTGAATTTCATTTTTAAGTATGGGCTAGAAAAGAGTTAAATCAAATCTTATTTTATCTTACCATAATTTCAGATTTTTTTTAAAACTAGGAGGAGTGTCTTTCGGCTTTTCAATTTTATCCGCACCTCTGACCCTCTTGGCCAAACTGAAAAATTCAAAATCTTCCAAAATTTTGGCTATTTTTTCCTTATCCAGCTCCTGCCATTGGCAATCTTCAAGCTCAAAACCGATTGGGGCGTCAATTACAATTCGCGCAAGGATACGGCTAGTCAAGCACTTATCTTTTTGGGACAAAAGCATCTCTCTCGTCTTTAGGCTTATCCCTTTAGCCCTCTCGGACCCTTCCTCTATTTCTTGATAAGCTTGGTCTAAGCTTTGAAATTTTTGCAATAATTCTGCGGCGGTTTTGGGACCGATGCCTTTTACTCCGGAAATATTATCTGTCGGATCTCCCCTCAAAGCTTTATAATCAACAAGCTGCGCAGGCTCTATCCCGTATTTTTCCATAACAGCTTTAGAGTCAAAAAGCGCAGTATCTTTGATCCCTTGTTTTAGCAAGGAAGCCGAGATATCGCTATTAACTAATTGTAAAACATCATGATCTCCGCTCAAAATAATGCTTTTGACGCGAGAGCCGGGGCCGAAAGAAGAAGCATGAGCGATTGTGCCGATCAGATCATCGGCCTCAAACCCCTGTTTCTCAAAAACTCTCACCCCAAAAGCGGATAAGATTTTTTTAACAAGCGGTATCTGGGCATAAAGCTCTGGATCGGCTTTCATCCGGTTAGCTTTGTAGTCCTTAGACACTTCTTTCCTGAAGCTTGGGGCAGGAAAATCAAAGCAAGCAGCCAAATAGTTTGGGCTGAAATCATTAAGAGCTTTAAAAAAAGCAAGCAAGAATCCATAAACCGCCCCTGTCTGCTCCCCCCTCTTATTGGTCAGCGGGGGCAAGGCGTGGTAGGCGCGGTGGATGATGGCGTTACTGTCAAGAATGAGTAATGTTTGTTTGTCAGAGACCATAACCGTAAATTTCAAAATCCCAATGACCAAAGCCCAAAGCCCAACCAAATCCTAAATCCCAATGACCAAATCGTTCGTTTTGGGGTTTTAGAAATTGGGATTTAATTGGGCATTGGTCATTGGGGCTTGGAGCTTATTATTAATCTATCTTTGAGTTGCTTCTTTCCTCCTTTTTCTACCGCATTCTTACAGCGTTTGCTTGTTTTGTCCTTATCTAGTACGATCCTTCTTTTATTTTTCCCGATAAAATCAAATTGGAGCCAGATGGTTTCTTTTGGCAATACCTTTTTAACTCTTTCTGCCCATTCCAGCAAAATAATATTTTCAGGGGAGGAAACGATTTCCTTAAATCCCAACTCTAGAATATCTTTCGGCCCTAAAAGCCGATAGCAATCAAAGTGATAAAAGTTTTTAAAATTTATTTTTTGAAGGGCCCGGTTGCGAGCCAAATCCGTCTTAAATCTTTTAAAAATCGCAAAAGTAGGGCTTGTTATCTTATTTTTAACTCCCAGCCCCTTCGCAAAACCCTGGGAAAAAGTGGTTTTCCCTCCTCCCAAGCCGCCGGCCAAGGCCAAAATAACCGCCTTTTCTTGCGGCCCTTTTCTTAAAATTTCCTGGGCAAAAATCTTGCCGAGCTCTTGGGTCTTTCTGTACCCTGTTGTTTGTATTTCCATTAGATTCTCTGTGGTATCAGCCGCAATTCCCAAATTGACTTTTGGGCAAGAATAAAGTAGTTTGGATTAAGTTTATGGACAATCTTAAAGAGGCAAAAGACGCAATTTATAACGCTAAAAGGATAACAATCCTTACTCGCGACAATCCCAGCCAGGACGCCGCCGGCGCCGCCTTGGCTCTTTTTTTTAGTTTAAAAAATATTAACAAGATTGTAAACATCCCCGCCCTGCGAGAATTTCCCGATCCGATTGATATCCTATCAAAAGAAGATGAACAAAAAACTTTTTTGATATCTTTTAAAAAAAATGTTTCCGAAATTTATTATGAAAAAAAAGGCGACGAGATTAATCTATATATAAAGCCTAAAAAGGAAGGCATCAGACTAGAAGATCTCTCATTTAAAACCATCGCTAGCCGCAATATCAACGGTTTTCAAGGGATAAATCAGCTAAAAAAACCGGCTGATCTTTTAATAGCTTTAGGCATAGAAAATTTCCAAGATATTGAAAAAGCGATAGAAGAAAATCCGGACCGATATCTTCCCCAA
This sequence comes from uncultured bacterium, assembly GCA_903839905.1. Lineage (GTDB taxonomy): Bacteria > Patescibacteriota > Minisyncoccia > Minisyncoccales > JAQTVQ01 > CAIMDX01. Next base: position 6,699 of record CAIMDX010000058.1, on the reverse strand, counting down.
ATAAAAATCATCAGCATAGACAATAGCGGCCTTAGCCAAAAATACGCTGATTTTAACTTGGTAAAAAAATACCCTTCTCTCTCCCAAGCCTGCGCCTATTTTTTAAAAAACTTCGGGGTAGATTTTATTAACAGCGATGCTGCTAATGCGCTTTTATACGGATTTACATTATTCTTAAAAGACGCAAAGCCGGATGATCAGCAAGAATTAATATTGCTTTTAAGCTGGCTTGCAAGAAATGGAGCAGATTTTTCTTTCCAGGCGGATGGGAAAAAAGAGCCCCGTCCTGGACAAAGCCTTTTATCCGAAGTCCTGAAAAAAATAGAATTTTACGAAGAATCCGCCATTTACTGCTCCTGCCTGGATAAAAAAAATTTTGGATCGGCTGGAGCATCGCCAAGAGACCTTGGATTTGTTATCGCCGAAATAAAAACCCGTCTTTCTGTACCTTCTTTGCTGCTTTTGTGGGAAGCAGAAGCTCAAAGCGGACCAGATAAAATAATGGGTATTTTTTATTCCGACAAAGAGAATACCGTTGAAAAAATAAACCGTCGTCTGGGAGGGAAAAGAAAAGGCAGCGGCATTCTCTTCCTGTCCCGGCAGCCAAATCTGGCATTAGCTAAAAAAGAAATTTTGGACGCTATCAACCGCCGATAAATAATCAAAGATTTTTCTGCAAGGGTTAGACCCTTGCGAATGCGAGCAGGACTTTTCATCGCATAATGCCTGTAACTGGGCTTCCGGCTTCATCTGTGGTAAATTAGTTACATGCAGCAAATCAGCGGAAAAATTCAAATTGAAAAAGACCTTTTAGACCAAGTAGCCGATGAAGTTAAAAATTTAGCTAGCTTTCAGTCGTCCATTAATGCCTCCTTGGAAAAAGATACTTCCTCTCTCTTGAAGACTATTTTAGCCGGAGCTATCTCTTTGGGTTGTTCTGATTTGCACTTGGAAGCTCAAGAGAAACAGGCCAAATTAAGAGCCAGGCTAGACGGATGCTTGCATGATGTTATGGTTTTTGAGCCAAAGAAACAGGCCTTATTGACTTCAAGAATCAAGCTCTTATCCGGGCTCAAGCTTAATATTGAAGACAAGCCTCAAGACGGACGGTTCTCAATCGCCATGCCTGATCTTGAAATAGAGATAAGATCCTCTACTCTCCCCACCCAATACGGCGAAACAGCTGTCTTGAGAATTTTGAACCCAAAAAACCTGATCAGTCTGGAGGATCTTGGATTAAGAAACGATCTTTATGAGATTTTTACCAGTGAAATTAAAAAACCCAACGGTATGATCATTGTTACCGGACCGACCGGGTCCGGAAAAACAACCACCCTTTACGCCTTCTTAAAAAAAATAAGAGATCCTGAAATTAAAATTATTACTATTGAAGACCCGATTGAGTACCGGCTAGACGATATTTCTCAAACGCAAGTGGCCCCGGAAAAAGGTTACGATTTTGCCTCTGGATTAAAATCTATTGTGAGGCAAGATCCCGATGTCATACTGGTCGGAGAAATAAGAGATTTAGAAACTGCCGAGATTGCTCTTCAAGCTTCTTTAACAGGACATTTGGTTTTCAGCACTTTGCACACAAATGATGCTGCCGGCACTATCTCCCGCTTAACCAGTATGGAAGTAAAAGCCTATAACATCGGGCCGGCCATCAATTTGATCATTGCCCAAAGGCTGGTCAGGAAAATTTGCAAAAAATGCGCGGAGCCTCGGCCGGCAACCCTTGAAGAAATTAAAAAAATAGAAGAAGTGCTAAAAGACGCTCCATCGGAAATCCTTAAAAACTATCCAAAAATAGAAGGGCTTGTTGTCCACGACCCCAAAGGCTGCGAATACTGCAACTCTACCGGTTATAAGGGACGGATCGGCATATACGAAGCTATAAAAAGAGACAGCGAACTGGAAAACTTTATAGCCACGAACCCAACCACTGCCCAATTGGCTAAAAAAGCCAAAGAAAAAGGGATGATCCCGATGAAAACAGATGGGTTCTTAAAAATTCTGGAAGGGACAACCACAATTGAAGAAATAGAAGGGGCAGTCGGTTAGTTTTTATATAAAAAAACAACCCCTGGACTGGGGGACTTAAGTATAGGCTTACTTAGGCGCAGAATTTCTTCGAGGAGCATCCCAGACGAATCCAGATTGTCCAAATCAGAAAAAATCCCTACCCCCAGTCTAGAAGTTGTTTTTGTTTCCTTAATATAACACAATTCAAAATGTCTGTCAATAAAAAACTCTCTATTGAAGAAGCGGATGAAAAAATAGACTCAACTTTAAGGCCTCAAGCTTGGAATGATTATATTGGCCAGGAGAAAATAAAAAAGAATGTTAAGGTGATGATTGATGCGGCAAAAAAACGAAAAGAACCGCCCGACCATTTACTTTTTTACGGCAATGCAGGTTTGGGAAAAACCAGCCTAGCTTATCTTATTGCTAAGGAGCTAGATTCTAACATAAAGATAACATCCGGTCCAGCCATTGAAAGAATTGGAGACCTAGCCGCCCTTTTAACTAATCTTTCTGAGGGAGATGTTCTTTTTATTGACGAGATCCATCGCATTTGCAAAACAATTGAAGAATATCTCTATCCGGCCATTGAGGATTTTAGAATGAATATTATTATGGGCAAAGGGCCGATGGCTAAAACGCTTGAACTTCATTTGCCGAAATTCACCCTCATCGGAGCCACCACCAGAGTGGGGCTTATCTCCCCTCCTCTGCGCAGCCGCTTTGGGGGAGTTTTTCAATTGAATTTTTACGCACAGATGGAATTGGAAAAAATTTTACAAAGATCAGCTGACATCCTTAAGGTAAAAATTGAACCTGACGCCCTGGATATTTTAGCTCGCAGTTCCCGTTTTACTCCCCGTATAGCCAATAATCTGCTGAAACGAGTCCGCGATTTTGCCGAAGTGGAAGGGCAAGGGATTGTTACTAAAGAAATTGTTAAAAGTTCTTTGGGTTTTTTGGAAATAGATGAGATTGGACTGGGCCCGTCCGATCGGAGGCTTTTAGAGATTCTGATCAAAAAATTCAAAGGCGGGCCGGTAGGAATAAAATCATTGGCCGCAGCCTCGGCAGAAGAAGAAGACACTATTTTAAATCTTTACGAGCCTTATTTGATGCAATTAGGCCTGATCGGAAGGACAACTCAAGGCCGCATCGCAACCAAACTGGCTTATGACCATCTAAAAATAAAATGGCAGCAAGACCAACAATCTTACTTGATTTAATTTTGATCGCCGGCCTTTCCTCTTGGATCTTTCCGCTATTTTCTCAATGCTCCGCCGCGGAGAACAAAGAAATCGTTATTAATGAAATAGCTTGGATGGGAACCGAAAAAGCAGCCAGCGATGAATGGCTGGAGCTTTACAATAACGCTAATTATGGTATAAATTTAAACGGATGGAGCTTAAAAATTCAAGGCTCTTTCCAGATTGCTCTAAAAGGAATGATTCCTGCTAAGGGTTTCTATCTCTTAGAAAGGTCTGACGACCAAACTTTGCCAAATATTCCGGCTGATATGATTTTTAAAGGCTCTTTAGCTAATAAAGGCCAAAAAATCGGTCTTTATAATAAAGCAGGAATTCTTATTGATGAGGTTGATTGCTCCCAAGGCTGGTTTAGCGGCGATAATGCCTCTAAGCAAACCATGGAAAGAATCAGCCCTGAAAAAGATGGATCATTCGCCGGCAGCTGGCAAACAAGCGTTCCCCTTGGAGGAACTCCCAGGATTAAAAACAGCTTGCCTAGAAGTCCAAAAAACAATCCTGAACCGGAAGAACAGAAAAAAATAGAAGGGACCAACAATGATAATCTTAGCGCTAATATGTATAACAGCGCCAAGAGCTCTCAAGCAATCAGCTTAAAAACAAAATTTTTAGCGCTTGTCCTCGCAATTTTCAACGGAATAATTATTATATTTTTAAAAAGAAGCTTAAAGCAAATAAAAAACTAAAGACCCTTCTTTGTCTCTATCTTATCTAGGGATTACGGCGGGTGATAAACACTATGAGCGGTCATTCTCACTGGGCAGGAATAAAACATAAAAAAGGATTAGCCGACGCACAGCGCAGTTCTGTTTTTTCAAAATTAGCCAGGGAAATTTCAGTTGAGGCTAAATCCGGCGATAACCCGGAAACAAACTACAAGCTAAAGGCAGCCATTGATAAGGCTCATGAATTTAATATGCCTCGCGAAAATATTGAACGAGCAATTTTAAGGGGGGCCGGCAAATTGCCTGGAGCAGCTCTTGAAGAATTTTCCGTGGAAGCCTATGGTCCCGGAGGGATAGCAATAATCGCAGAAGGCATTACCGACAATAAAAACAGATCCCTGGGCGAAGCAAGGATGGTCCTCAACAAAAACAACGGCAAGATTGTGAACGAAGGAGCCATCCGCTGGATGTTTGACAATAAGGGATATATAGTTATTGACGCTAAAAACCAATCCCCCGAAAACCAGTCAAAAGAAGACCTTGAAATGGCAGCTATTGAGGCTGGGGCGGAAAATACCAGCTGGGACGAAGATATATTGGAAATTTACACAAGGCCAGAAAATCTTGGGCAAATTAAAAAAACTATTGAAGCAAAAGGCATAAAAACCGAAGAAGTTTCCCTCGGCTGGTTTCCAAAAGAAGAAGTTGCTGTTGATGAAAAGATTATGGCAGCAAACCAAAAACTTCTGGAAGAGCTGGAAGGAGGAGATGATATCTCAAGGGCTTTCTCAAATTTAAAATTCTAAATAATTGTTTGTCCCGCGCAACGGGACAAACTGCTAATTGGCCCAAAAATGATCATTCTGGGGATAGATCCGGGCACAGCCACTACCGGCTACGGGATTATTGAAAGCAAGATCCCAAAAAATAAAAAAGAAAAAGCCCTAGCCTGCATCGGCTATGGCATTATTAAAACCAGCCCGAAAATAGAAACGGCAAAAAGATTGATGCAAATAAGCTCTGAGATGATAAAGCTGCTGGAAAAATACGAACCGCAGGCTGTAATAGTTGAAAGCCTCTTTTTTTTCAAAAATTTAAAAACAGCCCTGCCCGTCAGCCAAGCGCGCGGAGTTATTTTATTGGAAATAGCTAAAAAAAATGTTCCTATCTACGAGTTCACTCCCCTGCAAATAAAGAGCAGTGTTTGCGGATATGGACGGGCGGAAAAATTGCAAGTCCAAAAAATGGTCCAGCTTCTCTTAAATTTAAAAGAGCTGCCAAAGCCCGACGATGCGGCGGACGCTTTGGCAGCTGCTATTTGCGGATCTGATGCCTTGAAAATTATAAGGCGCTAAGCTTTTTTGATCTTGGCAAACTTCCTTTTGCCTACCTGGACGATCATTCCTTCTTCAATTTTTATTTTTTCCTGCAAATTCTCTTTGACTATAAGGTTATCTTCTCCCCCTATTTTCACTCCTTTTTGCTCTATTAACCGTTTTGCTTCGGCTTTTGAAGAAGCTAAGTTTAAAGCCACGAGCAAATCAACAACGCCAAGCTCCTCCTCCTTTATTTCTATTTGAAAAATCTCTGAAGGAAGTTTTTTGTCTTTAAAAACATTCTCAAACTCCTGCTCGGCCGAAACCGCTGCTTCTGCCCCATGAAAAATTTTCACGATCTCCCTGGCCAGCTCTTTCTTGATGTCGCGAGGGTTAATCTTGCCTCCCTTCATCGCATTTTCCAATTCCGCGACCCTAGACATCGGCACGCGAGTGCAGACCTCAAAATAATCAAACATCAAATCGTCCTTCATGGACATAATCAAGCCGTACATCTGCTGGGGAGCATCCGCCATATTAATAACATTTCCCCAACTCGTTGACATTTTACGCCCGTCCGGCCCGATAAGCATTTTTAAAGACATTATGTCCTGCTGTTTTTGGCCGAAAAACTTTTGAATTTCACGGCCGGTTTGGAGGTTAAAAAGCTGGTCATATCCCCCAACTTCCAAGTCTGCCCTGATTGCTACAGAATCATACCCTTGAAAAATTGGGTATAAAAGCTCATGAAGGCCTATTGGCTTGTCTTGGTCCCAGCGCTCTTTAAAGTTTCTGCGCTGAATCATTTGCTGGGCGGTAAAATTTTGCGCGATCAAAAACAGATTTTTAACAGCAAGACGGCTTAGCCATTCTCCGTTATAATAAACCTTTGTTTTTTCCATATCTAAAATCCTTCCCATTTGAGGCAGATAATCAGCCATATTTTTCTTTATTTCTTCTTCGGAGAGGCTTCTGCGCATGGCTGTTTTATCGGAAGCATCGCCAATCTGGGCGGTAAAGTCGCCGATGATCAAAATAATTTGGTGCCCAAGATCTTGCAAGTCTTTTAATTTCAAAAGCGCGGAAGCTCTGCCCAGATGAATCTTCGGCCCGGTCGGGTCCACACCATGTTTGATATTCAGTTTCTCGCCAGCCAACGCTTTTTCTAAGTGTTCCAAGTCAAAAACCTGCTCCACTCCCCTGGTTAAAATCTCTTTTATTTTTTCCTGCTTAGAAGTGTTTTCCATAGATTTTACCTTTTTAGCTTATCTTAAAAAGCAATTTTTGTAAAAAAATTCAGTTGATGTTTTAAGATATAGTGATAATATAGATAAAGTCTGGTATGGCCCAAAGAAAAAGATCTTTAATAGTTTATAAAACAATAAACGGTCTCGGAAAAGGCCTGTTTTTTATTTTTAAAGTAACGCT